>RFMT01000079.1 GCA_009927565.1 Acidimicrobiia bacterium | reverse complement strand
CGGCAAGCGCGATTCTGTTCCGGGTCGAATCCATACTTTGCGTCTCGAAGCCGACAAACCAGGTATTTATGCTGGCCAGTGCACCGAGTTTTGCGGTTTGTCGCATGCCAATATGCGCATGGAAGCCGTGGCATTGAGCAAAGAAGACTTTGCGAAATGGGTTGCCAACCAGCAAGCACCATATGTCGCTCCAGCCAAAGACACCTTGGCTAAACAAGGCGAAGAAATATTTTTAAATCAGTGCGTTCGCTGCCACCAAGTCAATGGTCTAACTCGCGCAGATGGCACTCCTGCGATTGCTGCACCAGACGAAAATGTTTGGTCAGGTGCTGCACCGAACTTGTCACATTTAATGTCGCGCAACACGTTTGCTGGTGCGATGTTTGATCTGTTGTCGAAGCAATGCCGAGACGAAGTTTGGAATGCGTCGCCCGATGTCGTTGGCGCAAAATACTTGGCCGGCGTATCAGAAGAATGTCTGAACCAAAAAGATCTTCGTGCCTGGTTGCGAAACGCCCCAGAAGTCAAACCGATGTATGCCAACCCTGCCGACCTCGCGGTTAGCAACGGCAAATATCGCGGCATGCCGTACTTGGCGCTCAGTGAAGATGACATCAACAAACTTGTCGCCTATCTACTAACACTCAAATAACCTAGGAAACCGAGCACAACCATGGCCATCATCGAACGTCCAGCACCAACAGTGCCAGCACTCGTCACTCCGACCACAACATACGGCTTGCTCAAGCGGCCCGTTTCGACGACCGGTTGGCGCTCATGGGTGTTCACTGTCGACCACAAGAAACTCGGCATCATGTATGGCGCTACTGCGATGTTTTTCTTCATCGTCGGCGGCGTCGAGGCACTGCTGATTCGTCTGCAACTCGCCGCACCAAACGGCAAAGTTCTCAACGCCGATCTTTACAACCAGATGTTTACGATGCATGCGACAACGATGGTGTTCTTGTTCGTCATGCCGATGGCTGCAGGGTTCGCCAACTATTTCGTACCCCTGCAAATTGGTGCGCGTGACGTCGCGTTTCCACGGTTGAACGCTTTTGGTTTCTGGGCACTGTTGTTTGGCGGAATTTTTCTCAACTTGGCGTGGTTCTTGGGCGGGGCAGCCGACGGCGGTTGGTTTATGTATGCGCCGAACTCTGGTCCTGTATTTTCACCGAGCAACGGCGTTGACTTCTGGGCTTTGGGTTTGCAGATCGCGGGTATCGCATCTTTGACTGGCGCAATCAACTTGATAATTACCGTGTTGAACATGCGCGCTCCAGGCATGACTCTGATGAAGATGCCAATCTTCACGTGGATGATCACAGTCGTTCAGTTTCTTCTTTTGTTTGCCGTACCAGTCATCACCGTGGCGTTGTTTTTGCTTTCGTTTCAACGCAATTTTGGCGCACAGTTCTTCGATGTTGCGGCCGGTGCTGACCCGTTATTGTGGCAACACTTGTTCTGGATTTTCGGTCATCCCGAGGTCTACATTTTGATCCTGCCATCGTTCGGCATTGTCTCCGAGGTGCTGCCGGTGTTCTCGCGCAAGCCCTTGTTTGGATATCCGTTCGTCGTATTTTCAGGTGCCGCGATCGGTTTCGTCGGCTGGGGCGTATGGGCCCACCACATGTTTGCCTCAGGTCTAGGGCCGGTTTCTGTCGCGGTTTTCTCGTTGACAACCATGGCGATTGCCGTACCAACTGGCGTAAAAATCATCAACTGGACTCTCACAATGTGGGGTGGCAAGTTGTGGTTTACCACAGCGATGAAATTTGCCATCGGCCTCATCGTGTTGTTCACTGTTGGCGGTTTGTCTGGTGTGACACACGCGGTTGCTCCATCTGATACTCAACAGACAGATACCTATTACATTGTTGCGCACTTTCACTATGTA
>RFMT01000078.1 GCA_009927565.1 Acidimicrobiia bacterium | reverse complement strand
ACCCGTAGTTCCATCGCGTTTGTTCAATCACGAGTCAAATCGTTCGCCTAAGTCGGTTCTCGGCGGTTACATCGCGCTAACCAAGCCTCGAATCATCGAATTATTGCTGATCACAACAGTGCCGACAATGGTTTTGGCAGCAGGCAAGTGGCCGGCGTGGTCACTAATTGCAGTCACTTTGTTGGGTGGTTCTTTGGCTGCTGGTGGCGCGAATGCCATCAATATGTTCATCGATCGCGACATCGACAAATTGATGAAGCGCACACAAACTCGACCCCTAGTCACGGGGCTGATTAAACCACGCAACGCTCTTGTCTTTGCAATTGCGTTAGAAGTAATCGCCTTTGCCGTGTTGTGGGTTGGTGCAAACCTGCTCTCCGCAGTTTTGGCTTTGAGCGCCACTGCTTTCTATGTTTTTGTCTACTCGTTGTGGTTGAAGCGAACCAGCAAACAAAACATCGTCATCGGGGGCGCGGCGGGCGCGGTGCCAACTCTCGTTGGTTGGGCCGCGGTGACCAACACAGTCGGTTGGCCGGCGATTTGGCTGTTCGTCATTATCTTCTTGTGGACACCGCCACATTTTTGGGCGCTCGCGATTCGCCACTCAGACGAATACCGCGCAGCAAGCGTGCCGATGTTGCCTTCGGTTGTCTCTATCGAAAAAACCATCCGCACAATGGTCGTCTATACGGTCATCCTGACAGTCGTGTCGTTTGTGATGATTCCGGTTTCAGACTTGGGCATGATTTACGGCGTGACAGCGACGTTGGCAGGTCTCGGTTTTATTGCCGGCACGGCAATGCTTAGTCGCCGTCCGACAGATGCTTGGTCGATGCGTGTGTTTTCGTTCTCAATCACTTATGTGACCTTGCTGTTCGGCGCTTTGATGGTGGATGTCTTAGTTTCAGCGACTTAGTGCAATAGAGAAGTTTCCCTAATAAACACTCAAACTGTTAGCGTTATCTGAGTTATGACGGCAATTGATTCAAGCCATTCGGCTACGGGTTCATCGGGGTCGATAGCCACCAGATCGACACTTCTCGGTGCAATTGCGGCGTATTTAACAGCCAGCGATCACAAACGCATCGGACGTCTACTGATTTCGGTTTCTGCGATTTTCGGCATTGCCACGGCAATCGAAGGGGCAGTCTTGGGCGTTGAAAGAATCAGCCCATCGAGTTCAATCGTCGACGCCGACATCATCGTTCAGTTGTTTTCTGCACTTCGCTTTGACCTAATTTTTTCAGTGGCTGCGCCGATGATGTTGGGCCTGGCAGTTGCTGTTGTGCCGTTACAAGTTGGTGCGCGGGCGCTTGCTTTTGCCCGTTCGGCGATGTTTGGTTTTTATCTTTGGTTATTCGGCGTAATTTTGGTCGGCTCGTCGTATCTGAACAATGGTGGTCCAGGCGGTGGCAATGGCGAGATGGTTGATTTATTTTTAGTCGGACTTGGTCTAGTTATCGCAGGACTACTTCTGATCAGCGCTTCGGTTGCCACCACAGTTTTGGCTTCTCGCCGAGCAGGTATGACGTTGATTGAAACACCGATTTTTTCTTGGTCTGCTTTGGTCGCAAGCGTTTCAATGTTGCTGACCCTGCCGGTTGTGGCTGGCGCGATTATCTATGTTGCCGTTGATCACGCTTACGAACGCGCAACGTTCGGCGCAACCGAAGGTGTTAACGCTTGGATTGGCTGGGCATTCACAACACCGCAAATATTTATTGTCGCGATTCCTACTCTTGGTGTGCTGGCTCAGATCGTTGCGACAATGACCCGCGGCAAGCAACCGCTTCGTGCCGGCCTTTTGATCGGCGTTGGTTTGATGTCGACTGCCGTTATCGGTGCTGTCACTCAATCATCACACACTGTCAGTTTTTCGGGTAGCGCAAGCGACGTTCTCAAATCGT
>RFMT01000209.1 GCA_009927565.1 Acidimicrobiia bacterium | reverse complement strand
CGGTGTTTTCATCGTGCTTGGGTTGAGTTTGTTGGCTCTAAAAAATGAACGAGCAAAACTTAATGCCGCATTTGTACCTGCATTTCTTGGCGTCGGCATGGTGCTCACCGGAATGATTGGTGGCGCAGTCTTCAAAATCACCAACCTCAAATTGGCAAACACAGTTTTTGAAGAAGCTGTGTTGGTTTATGTTTGCTACGGCGTAGTGCTAAGCGGCATAGGCGCTATTGCTCATTTCGGGCCTCGAATTTGGGGTCGCGAAATAGAGTCGGCTCCAGTGATCGGTCTTGGTTTGCTGGGTTTTCTTGCAACAGTTCTGGCGTCGTTGCCACACTTCATTGCTGGTTTTGCTGATCAGCCCGCCTCGGTCGCGAACAACTTTGATTACTCGGGTCCGATCTGGTTATGGAACTCACTTGTTGGTGCGGGACACGCGTTGATGGCGTTGGTTGTGCTGTTGTTTTTCGCGATCGCGGCAAAATCTTTTCGCTCGGGCACAGTCAGCAGTGCAACTTCAGCAGATCTTTTTGAGAATGTGAACGGGTAGAACTATATGAACACTTCAGCAACTGCCCTAGGCGCCGGACCAACAGTTGTGATGCGTCGACCTGCATTGATCGTGTCTGGTCTTCTCTCGGCCGTAAGTGCGATGTTGATCGGCTCGATGCTTGCGATCTGGCTTGACTTCAGATCTAATGCTCCACTTCGAGAATCAACCGAAGGCGGCAAAATGTTGCGCGACTGGTTGCCCGAGAGCATCAAGATTCCAGAAGTTGCGACGAACACAATGATGATGACGTTCGTAATTACGTGCGTGATGGCTCAGTGGGCTGTTTACTCATCTCGTCGCAACGATTCAAAGCACACATCTTTGGCGTTGGGTGTTGTATTGCTGACCGAAATTGCATTGGTCAACGCGCAACTTGCAATCTATTCGCAAATGGGCATTGGCGTGCGCGACGGAAGTTACATGACAATGTTCTTTGCGGTCACGGCGACAATGCTGGCGATCATCGTCGTTTGTATGGGTTTCACATTGCTGGCGTTGTTTAGGTCGATCGCTGGTCGTTCTGGAGACCGCGATTTAGTTTCGGCGCACGCGCTTTATTGCTATGCGGTTTCTGCAATATTCGCAGCATTGTGGTTCGTGGTTTACGTTCAAAAGTAGGGATGATGTTTTCGACTGGATTCAAATATTTCTTCGGGGTGACTGTGCTTTCAGTCGTCGCATTGATTATGTCTTTGGCGCTATTCGAAAAACTGGCGCTCGTTGGTGTGACAATAAGTTTCCTGATCGCAGTTGGCGCTTTGTTGGCTGGTTTGTCGGCATTCACCAACGATGGCACTACGCGTGATGCAAACACTTCGACTTCTGAACTGGTAACGCAGAGCATGTGGCCACTTATCTCGGCAATCGGTGTTGTATTTCTCGGCTTGGGTTTGGTCACGTCCTCGGTTGTTTTTTTCGGTGGCATTGTTGTGTTGTTGGCCGCGATCAGCGAATGGATGGTGCAAGCCTGGAGTGAACGTGCGTCGACTGATTTAACCCACAACACTGCGGCACGAAAGCGCCTGCTTAACCCAATTGAATTTCCAGTTTTGGCAGCAGTTGGTCTCGGTGTCATTATTTTTGCGTTTTCGCGAATAATGCTGACGGTCGACAAATCAACTGGCGCAATTTTGTTCATCGTTGCCGGAGCATTGGTTCTGGTGGCGGGCTCGTTGTTTGCAATCAAGCCAAATATGAAACGATCAGTTGGGGCCGCTATCTGTGTGCTCGGTGCGCTTGGCATCGTCGCTGGTGGTGTTGCGGGTGCGGTTTCGGGAGAGCGTGACGAGCTTGTTGAAGCAGCAGCAGAACGACATTTCTCGCATCCCGAGTGCGGCCCTGAAGAGTCAAAGTATTTTGACAAACTCGCAGAGGGCACTTTGTCATTGCGTAGTGCCGTCTCGGCAACTGTGGTTTACCAAGATGGCGAGTTGTTTGCCAATGTTCAGGGCGTCAATACTCCACAAAAGTCGATCACGGTCGCTCGTTCTAATCCGACCAACATAATTTTCCGTAATGCAACTGAAGGTGAATTCAGACTCGTGGCACATCTGGGTGGAGACAAAGTGACCGAGGGCGAATCTGAAGAAAAGTCGCATGCAAATGAAACTTGCACACAGTTGGTTGCCCCTGGCGCTGAGCAGAGTCTTACATTGAATGTTTCGAAGCCGTCAAGTGCTGAGAATGTTTACTATCTATATATCGCAGGTGCCGAAGACAAAAAGATTGAGATGGTTGTGCCGTGAGTCGCAGAATTGTCACTAATTGGCTTGCCACCAAAATCGCTAGCGTGCGGGGCGTGATGCAAAAAGTTCTAAAGCCGATAATTGCCGTTGGCGGAATTTCGGTTGTTGCTGCAAGTTGTGCGACCAATGCACCGCAAGACACTTGGCAACCAAAAGGGCCCAACGCAAAAATTATTGACGATCTACAGCAACCTGTTTTTGCCGTAGCGGGCATCATCGGCATAATCGTCGCGGTTACGGTCGTTTACACAATAATCAAGTATCGCGATCGTGGTCAGCCAATTCCTGAGCAAACCCACGGTAAGCCTGCTCTTGAAATAACTCTGACGATTATCCCTGCTTTGATTCTCGCCGTAGTCGCCGTTTTTACGTTCGGCGCCATATTTAAACTCGCGAAAACTGACGACACCGAAATGATCATTAATGTCACCGGTCAACAATGGTGGTGGGAGTACGACTATCCAGTTCAAAACGAATTTGGCATCACCCAGCCGATAATCACCTCGGGCCAACTTGTCATGCCAGTTGGCACAAAGGTTTTGTTGCGTGAGACAAGCCGCGACGTCATTCACTCATATTGGATTCCGGCGTTGAA
>RFMT01000366.1 GCA_009927565.1 Acidimicrobiia bacterium | reverse complement strand
TTGTTCGGTGGCGCCGTGCTGGGCATCTTCTCAGGTTTCTACTATTGGTGGCCGAAAGTTTTCGGCAAGATGCTCAATGAAAAACTCGGCTCATGGAATTTCTGGTTGATGGTGATTGGTTTGAACCTCACTTTTGGTCCGATGCACATTCTCGGTCTTCAGGGTCAACCTCGACGTATGTACCAATGGACAGAGGCCCGAGCAGGTGAGGGTTTCTTCAACCTCGCGTTTTGGAATTTGGTCGCCTCAATCGGCTCATTTGTTTTGTCGGTTGGTGTTTTGATGTTCTTGATCAACGTCTGGGTCACGGCTCGAAATCCAAAGAAAGCCCCGCTTGACCCGTGGAATGCGCGCAGTCTCGAGTGGATGACGACGAACCCACCGAAAGAGCACAACTTTGATGTCATCCCGACCGTGCATCACCTCGATGATTTCTTCCATCAAAAGTATGAAGAAGACTCCGCGACCCACACGATGACCCAAGTGCGAACTGCAGAAGAGATCATGGCTGAGCAAGAACGCAATGCCGACAAACACATTCATATGCCATCGCCGTCTTATTGGCCGATTGTTTTGGCCTTCGGACTGCCAATCATCACACTTGGTCTGATTTATTCGCACCTAATTTCGGTGGTTGGTGGCGTGATTGTCTTGTTCGCCGCTTACGGCTGGGCGCTCGAATCGAGCACCGCACCTGATTCTGACTTTGAAAACAACACCCCAGGCTCAGGTTTAGACAAGTTGGCGGCGAATCATGACTGACACAACACATGGTCACGCCAGCAGCACTGGCATCTCGAACGTCAAACTCGGCATGTGGGCGTTTCTCGGTTCAGAATGCTTGTTATTCGGTGGTTTGATTTCGACTTACATGCTTTATCGCGGCCGTGCCTCGGGCGGACCGCGACCATCGCAGATTTTTGACATTCCGTTTACGTCTGTCAGCAGTTTCGTGTTGTTAATGAGTTCTCTGACAATGGTTTTGGCAGTTAGTGCAGCGCACAAAGATGATGATCGCAAGACCAACCTGTGGCTGACCGTCACGGCTTTGTTGGGCGCAACTTTTGTTGGTGGCCAAGTTTATGAGTTCACCGCGTTCTATAAAGAAGGCTTGGGTTTTTCGACAAGTTTGTTTGGTTCAAGTTTCTATACATTGACCGGCTTTCACGGAGTTCACGTAACGGTGGGCATCATCATGTTGATGTCATTGGTCGGCATCTTGAAGCGAAGTTCGGTGCCAGGCAAGAAGTCCGAGGTCGTCGAGATGATCGGTCTCTACTGGCACTTCGTTGACATCGTCTGGATTATCATTTTCACGCTTGTCTACTTGATTCCGGTTTGATCATGACAACAAACACCGCCGAAGCAACACACGATCAACAGCACGGTATGAGCAACGCTGGCTACATTCGTATCGCCGTGATTTTGGCCGCGATCACAGGTCTCGAGGTTTCGACTTATTATGTCGATTTCGGAGTTTTGTTTTTGCCGGCACTGTTGATCATGATGCTGATCAAATTCGTGATGGTTGTCAGTTATTTCATGCACCTCAAATTTGACAACAAAATCTTCAGTTTTCTTTTTTACGCCGGTCTCATTTTGGCTGTTGGTGTTTATGCCGCTTTTCTTGCGACATTTAAGTTCTTCATTCAATAACTATTTGACCGCATAATTATGTTCGTCGCGAGTGCCGATCTCGTCAGTCCTTGGCGATTTCAGGCTCATCCTGAAGTTTGGTTGCTTGTCGCGTTTGTGCTTGGCTCGTATGTTTACGCCGTTCGCGTTATCGGCCCGGTAGTCGTCAAAACCGGACCGACAATCACTACCAAGCAACGCAATGCGTTCATTGCGGCAGTGCTGTTGTTGTGGCTGGGCTCAGACTGGCCGGTGCACGATTTGTCCGAAGAATATTTATATTCGATGCACATGTTTCAACACATGGTGTTGTCTTATTTCATGCCGCCTTTGGTTTTGTTGTCGATTCCAAAGTGGATGTTTGATGCCGTTTTTGGCTCGGGTCGCGCGCGAACAGCGATCAATTGGTTATCCAAACCGATCGTTGCAGGTGTGGCGTTCAACGTCGTGGTTATGGTTACCCATATTCCTGCTTTGGTCAACCAAAGTGTGAGCAACGGACCTTTACATTATTCACTACACATCTTGTTGGTAGTGACGGCGCTTTTGGTTTGGTTGCCTATTTGTGGGCCAGATATTGAGCGTCAATTGCAACCGGGCGGAAAGATGATCTATTTGTTTCTGATGTCCGTCGTGCCAACGGTTCCGGCCGCTTGGTTGACTTTTGCTGAAGGCGCCGTCTATAAGCATTACGACATTCCGGTGAGAGTTTGGGGCCTCTCTGTAACCACAGATCAACAAATCGCCGGGGCAATTATGAAGACTGGTGGCTCAGTGTTCTTGTGGTCGATAGTTGTGTTTTTGTTTTTCAAGCGCTTTAGTGCTGGTTTTTCAGATGCTCAGTCATATCGAAAAGAATCGACGTCTGATGATCAGGTTTTAACCTTTAAAGACGTCACAGATGCATTTGGTCGCGTTGCCCCGATTAAAGAACCTAAAGTCAATAACTAGTCAGACCATCTAAAAGTTGTTACGGCAATTGCACATGCCGCAATCGCCCAAAAAGACAATGCGATGGCATCTGCTACAACCACTTTGTTGTTGAATGAATCACGCAATAATTCGCCAAAGAGCGAACTGGGTGAAAGTGCCGAAATTTGCGAGAGTGTCGTGGGTAATTCGTCGCTGTCTACGAATATTCCACCGAGTAGTAAAAAAACAAGATATAAACCGTTTTGTGCGGCCAGATTTACTTCGGCGCGAAGTCGCCCAGCAAGCGTCAAACCTATACCTGCAAAACAACTTGTGCCGAGCATCAAGAAAATCAGTAACTGTGGCAGGTTGACTCGACTCGGGCTCCAACCCAATAACAGACCAACAACAATCAACATCAAAAGTTGAATGGTTTCAATAATGCCGATTGCCGAAATTTTGGCTACCACGAGCCGACGCGTCCCGAGCGGAGTTGTACCCAACCGCTTCAAAACCCCGTAACTGCGTTCAAATCCAGTGGCAATACCGAGACTGACCATTGCCGTAGAAATGACCGCCAAGCTCAAAATGCCTGGCAGCAAGAAATCTAATTTGTTTTCACCTGTGGTCGGTAACAAGTCTGTCTGCGAAAAAAAGACCAAGAGCATCACTGGTATAACGACAAGCAATAGCAACTGTTCACCATTGCGACCCATCACGGTTAGTTCTTGGCGCAACTGCGAACGAAACATTTTCATTGCTCACCCTGCAACTTTGATTTTTCTGCGAGGTGGCGAAAGACGTCTTCAAGCGTTTGCTTCTGTCCTGTTGCATCTTGCAGTTCGGCCAAGGGTGCATTGGCGAGTAGTCGCCCAGACTGAAACATCAAAACACGGTCTGCCACCCGTTGTGCTTCATCAAGTTCGTGGGTGGCCATGACTACAGCACAGCCATCAGCAGCAAGTTGTCGCACGATACTTCGAATCAAGTCGCGACCAAAAATGTCTACACCTGAAGTTGGCTCATCTAAAAATGCAACGCGAGGTTTGGCTGCGAGAGCAAGTGCGAGTGATAAACGTTGCTTTTCGCCCCCAGAAAGTCTGCGCCAAGATGTCTTTTTTTGTCGAGTTAAGTCGACTGCTTCGAGTAATTCGTCGGCGTTTGTGCGGTTGTCGTAGAGGTTGCAATAGTGCCGAGCAATTTCATACACACGAGAACTTGGGTAGACGCCGCCATCTTGCAACATGACGCCAATTTGTGGGTTGATTTTGCCACGATCTTTTTTTGGGTCAAATCCGAGAACGCTTACTTCGCCACTTGTGGCAGCACGCACCCCACTGCAGACCTCCATCGTGCTTGTTTTACCGGCACCGTTAGGGCCGATCACCACGGTTACTTCTCCCGCCTTGGCTTCGAACGACACGTTGTCAACCGCACGCAAATTTTTGTACTCGACGACAAGATCGCGCACACTAATTGCGACTTCGAGCGCGTTGCTTGAGATATTCATCA
>RFMT01000191.1 GCA_009927565.1 Acidimicrobiia bacterium | reverse complement strand
ACCACGCGGACGTTGAGCCCATAGCCAGTGGCTAGTGCCGATGGATTAAAGATCGTTGCGAACATGAAACCTCTATGCAACCATGTTTGCCGAGCAATTCCAAGCGGATTATTTTGGTCAGCGACACAAAGCCATTTGAGCCAATACTGGCTAGGGTTTCAGGGTGTCTACGCCCGAGACGCCAAGCGTTTTGCCCGAGTCAGGTCGCAGGTTTTCTATCGCGCGAAAGGTTCGGCTTGGTGATGTAACGCCGAAAGGTCGACTACGTCTAGATGCAGTCGCGAGATATTTGCAAGACGTCGCTACTGACGATTCGCTTGATGGTGGCTACGACGAACCGCATTCTTGGGTCGTGCGCAGAACCCAGATGTGGGTGACGAGTTTTCCAAAATATTTGGATCAAGTCGAGCTGACAACTTGGTGCGGGGCGCTTGGCTCGCATTGGGCAGAGCGTCGCACGCAAATCAAATGTAATGGTGTCGTTGCAATCGAATGCGCCGCGTTATGGGTGCGAGTTGATTTTAAAACTATGAAACCCGTCGCGCTTTCTTCCGAATTGATTGAGTTATTGAAAACCGCAACCGGTGGTCGAAAAATTTCGTCGCGACTTGAGATCGGCAAAAATCTGCCAGACCTAAATAGCAACGACGCAACATCGCAAGATTGGCCGATTCGGTTCAGCGATATGGACGCAGTAGGTCACCTGAACAACGCCGCATATTGGGAGGTGCTCGAAGAATATCTGGGCGCGAATTCTGGTCAGCGCGCGCCATTGTTGGCCACCGTCGAGCATCACGGTGCGATTGACCCAGGCAACCAAGTGCGCATCGTCACCCAAAAATTAGATGGTCGAATTATTTTGCGGCATGTACTTGCCGACAACACTGTCGCTGCAGTTACTGAACTTATTTTGGGGTGATGGTAATTTCTTTGAACACGTTTTCGCGGTAAAACTTCAACTCGCGAATGCTTTCGCGCACATCATCGAGTGCGCGGTGGGCGCCACTTTTAGTAGGCCGCGAGATTTCGAGACCCGGATACCACCGTTTTACCAGTTCTTTGATGGTCGAAACATCGACACTGCGATAGTGCAAAAAATTTTCAATTTCCGGCAAATACTTCGCCAAGAATCTGCGGTCAGTGCCAATCGAATTACCACACAGCGGTATCGTGCGTGGTTCGGCGATATGTTGCTTAATAAATTCGAGAGTCGCTGCACCAGCCTGTTCGAGACTCACTGTTGATTCACGAATTGCGGTCAGCAAACCCGATGTCGTGTGCATTTCAACGACGAACGGGTCCATCGCTTTGAGCACAGTTTCGGGTTGGTTAGATAACCAAATCTGGACCTTCGGCCACAATGTTTAGTTCATCGTCGGTGATCAGCGTGGCGATTTCGACGATGACTTCGGTCGCGGGGTCTAGCCCTGTCATCTCAAGATCCATCCACACAAGCACGCCAAGCAATCTATTAGTTTTCTGCCCGAACACTGCACTTCGGTGCAATCTCGGCATCTCTGCGCGCGGGCTCTATCGTCTTAGGCGTGACAAATTCAAGTGCCGACTACACATCGCGCAAACCAACAATCGTGCCCGTTAAGCGACTCGACTGTGATCTGCCTTTGCCCGCGACTGCACACGCTGGCGACGCGGGCATCGATTTGTATGCGCGTGTCGATGCGCTTTTGCCTGCACGTGGCGGGCGAGTGCTTGTGGCAACGGGTATCGCTGTGGCAATTCCGGTTGGTTTTTTTGGACAAGTTGTGCCGCGTAGTGGACTCGCATTAAAGCACGGCATCTCACTTGTCAATACGCCGGGCATTATTGACAGCGGCTACCGCGGCGAGTTGCAAGTGATCATGATCAACACTGACCCAGTTAACGACTATCAAGTTAAGCGTGGCGATCGCATCGCCCAGTTGATCATTCAAGAAGTTGTGGCGACGACTTGGCAAGTTGTCGACGAACTTGACGGTGAAGATCGCGGTGGTGGCTTTGGCCACTCGGGGCGTTAGACAGTTTCTATTTGTTTGCGAGACGCTGCAAGAGAATTTCGCGCTGGTGAAGTTCTTCAATTTCACTCGGCGATAGTCCAAGCAAGTCACTGAAGACTTCGGCGTTGTCTTCGCCGCGATATTTAACCGTGCCTCGCGTTGAAGTGTCAGAGCCAGAAAATCGCCACGGTGAGTTCGGCAATTTCACCGTCGAGTCACCACGGTCATCAACTTCGACAAATGCATTGCGTTGTTTTGCCCAATCAGTTTTGGCAACTTCGGCAACTGATCGCAGTTGGCCCATTGCCAATTTGTGTTCGGCGAGCCGTTGTTCAAGTTCATGAACTGTTTCAATCGTCGAGGCCCAGTCTTTGATTAGTTGCATCAACACGTCAAGGTTGGCGATGCGTAATGAAACTGTTTTGAAACGTGCGTCTTCAAGAAGTTGCGGTTGCTGCATTGCGGCGACGAAGAAATCAAACGTGCCACGTTCTGCGGGGTGACCGCTGACAACAGAAGTTACGCCGTCGCGTGTTGTCAAAACGGCATAATCTTCTGGACGAAACGAGCGAATCGCGTCGGGCGAGACGGGTTGATCCCATAAGTCGTCGTGGGCGTGTTCATTGACGTAAAGCAATGTTTGTGCCATCGACAAATCAATGTATTGACCTTCGCCAGTTCGCTCGCGTTGAAACAGTGCCGCCAGAATTGCGCTGGCACATTCAATTGCCGTGTAAACATCGGCGTGACTAAACGGATCATTGGCGTAGTCGCCGCCTCGTGCATCGCCTTGACGCTTGGTCATGCCCATCTCGGCGTTGATCACTGGCGCAAAGGCGCGACGATTGACCCAAGGGCCGGTGTTGCCGTAGCCGGTGATTGACGCATAGATGAGCCGCGAATTTTTGGTGCGCAAAGTTTCTTGACCAAGACCCAAACGTTGCAAGACGCCAGGTCGAAAATTTTCGACTAGAACATCGCACTTTTCAGCCAAGCGAGTGATCAGCTCGACTGCTTCTGGTTTGTTTAAGTCAAGTGAAATGTTTCGTTTGCCGACATTTTGCTGAATGAAATAGGTTGAATTCGAATTTATTCGCGGGCTCGAAAACCTGGTCAAGTCACCAGATGGTTGTTCAACTTTGATTACGTCCGCACCCAGATCGCAGAGCATCCGTGTTGCGTGTGGACCCGACAGCACCCGAGTGAAGTCAAGAACCCGAACCCCTTCAAGTGGGCGCATTGGTTAGTTCAGCGTGACGCCGAGCGTACGCAACGCCAACGACGCATACAGAGCCACGCCATGAGCCATTGCCGACTCTTCAAACATCACGCGGTTTGAATGGTTCGGTGCGGCTGTCGCAGGGTTTGTGCCTTCTGGTGTGCCACCCAGAAACACCATCGCGCCTGGAATTTTGTTCAAGACATAACTGAAGTCTTCGGCTCCCATCACCGGCGATGGCATGCGCAAGGCCTTGCCTTCGCCAAGAAGCGACTCGGCAACTTCAAGTGCAAAGTCGCTGCTTGGTGCGTCGTTGACCGTCACTGGGTAGCCGATCCTTATATCGACAGTCGCTTGCATTTCATTTGCGGCCGCGATGCCTTCGGCAACTCGGCGAATTGAATCGTGAACTTTATTGCGGGTCTTTTCGCTCACCGCACGAATTGTTCCTTCGATCAATGCAGATTCGGGTATCACATTTGTTGTCGTGCCCGCCACAAGTTTGGTGATCGTCACGACAGCAGGGTCAAAAGTTTCGATGCGACGAGTGATCATCGTCTGCAAAGACTGAACAATCTCACACGCCACTGGTATCGGGTCAAGTGTTCTAAACGGCTCTGAAGCGTGACCACCTTTGCCGGTGATCTTGATCGACACCACGTCGCTCGAAGCCATCAACGGGCCGCTGCGTGTGCCGACGATGCCAGCAGGCAGCGACGAAGTTATGTGCAGGGCATAAGCCGCCGTGATTGGCGACTCGCTACCGTCTTTGTTTTTTGAAACATCGAGCAAACCTTCTTCAAGCATGAATTTTGCGCCGTGGTAACCCTCTTCGCCTGGCTGAAACATAAACAACACGCGACCAGGTATCTCACTGCGACGATCGCTGAGCAGTTTCGCCGCGCTGACCAGCATTGAAGTATGCGTGTCGTGACCACAAGCGTGCATGCAGCCATCTGTTCGTGAAGCAAAATCAAGACCAGTGTCTTCGGGCATCGGTAGTGCGTCCATGTCGCCACGCAGCATCACAGTTGGTCCTGGTTTATCGCCGGTCAACATCGCTGCGATACCACTTGTTGTTTCGTGCAACTTGATGTCAAGTGGCAGACCTTCAAGAGCAGTTAAAACTTGTTCGCGAGTTCTTGGCAAAGTGTTGCCAATTTCAGGCCACTTGTGCAGTTCGCGTCGCAACGCCACAGTAGAACTCATAAGCCCGCCGACCTGATCTTTTAATCCGACGGATGTGCCGTGTTTTTCTTGGGCCGCTGAAACTGGTTTGTTTGATCCCGTCTTTGCCATGAGCCAATCGTACGCTCGCAAGCCGTGTTTGAATAAACGCTATTCGACCTGACCGCTCGCAAATTGCTTGTGTAGATTGACAGACATATGTTGACCGTTGAATTCACAATCGAACCGTTCGTAGAAGGCGACCCAGGTCCGCACGTCACTGCCGCGGTTGCAGCAGTCGAGGCGCACGGCATCGCTGTTGACTTTGGTCCGTTTGGTTCGCTCTTTAGTGTCGATGCCGAAACTTTGCCTGTTGTGATCGCTGATTTGTTGCGCGTGGCGTATGGCAACGGCGCAACGTTTGTAAATGTTTCTGTTTCGCGATTCGACTCATGAAAGCCACTCGCCAAGATTCGATCATTAAAGCAATCGAACCACTAATTAATGCAATCGGTGCAGCGTTCGTCGAGCCTGAGGCGGTTAAAGCAAGTGATGTGCCAATTGAAATTGATGGCGAAGTTGTTGTTGGCATCCGTTTGCCGGCGCTTCATGGTGCGCTTGAACGGATGATCGACTCGGTCGAACGCGAACTTGGCGCAAAACTTCCAGACTTGTCACGCACGGCTAAACAACGTGCGATTCGTTTGCTCGACGAGCGTGGCGCGTTCACTTTACGCCGGGCTGTTGAAGATGTCGCCGACTCAATGGGAGTCTCGCGCATCACCGTCTACAACTACCTCAATTCACTTCACCGCTAAATCTATTTAGAGTTTGCGTAGGTGAACTGCGTCGACTTTGTGATCGGCACCTTTGTGCAGAACCAGAGATGCTCGGGCTCGGTCGGCTCGATGTTCTCTTTCAAATTCTTGCCGTTGATGCTCACCCAAATCTCGTGGGCCAAAGCTAGCGCTTGTTCTTCGGTGAAATCGGCAAAGTGTTTGAAGAAACTATCGGGGTCTTGAAAAATCGTCTTGCGCAAAGTCTGAAACCGTTCGGTAAACCAAGCCTCGATGTCGTTTTCGCGAGCATCAACATAAATCGAAAAATCAAAATAGTCAGAAACGAAATCTGTTGTCGCGCTGCCCACTTGAAGCACGTTTAGTCCTTCAACGATCAAAATGTCAGGTTGACGAACGATCTCTTCTTTATCGGGCAACACATCGTAAATCACGTGGCTGTAAACGGGCGCCGAAACTTCAGGCGTGCCGGCTTTTACATCGCGCACAAATTGCAGCAGTCGTTTCGTGTTGTAACTTTCAGGAAACCCCTTGCGATTCATTAGTCCGCGTTCCTCGAGTACGGCATTCGGGTATAAAAAACCGTCCGTGGTTATCAGTTCGACGCGCGGATGCTCGGGCCAGCGCATTAGTAGCGCCTGCAAAATTCGTGCCGAAGTGCTCTTGCCAACTGCAACGCTGCCAGC
>RFMT01000080.1 GCA_009927565.1 Acidimicrobiia bacterium | reverse complement strand
ATTACAGTACGCAATTCACAGGACTTCGCCGACATCTAACGGCTAATCTGACTGTGTGATTGATGTCCGACTTCTTCGTTCAGAGCCTGATGCCGTAAAAGCAGCGATGGCTCGTCGGGCTAAGCCGGCGATCCTCGAAGAACTTGATCACGCCGAGCGACTTGACGCCAGGTTGCGCGACATCACTGTTGAGCGCGACGAAAATCGGGCAAAAATTAACAGCATTTCAAAGGACGTGGCAACTGCGCGACGCTCAAACGATGACGCAGCAGCCGAGAAATTAATGC
Source organism: Acidimicrobiia bacterium (assembly GCA_009927565.1). Taxonomy (GTDB): domain Bacteria; phylum Actinomycetota; class Acidimicrobiia; order Acidimicrobiales; family Ilumatobacteraceae; genus BACL27. The sequence continues at coordinate 1,760 of RFMT01000080.1, read as the reverse complement.
AACGCAGTCGCGAACTAGGCGAGACAGAAAAAGTTCTGGCCAGCGAGTTTGATCAGGTCAGTTCTGCACTTCGCGAAGTGTTGTTGCGTGTGCCGAATATTCCCAATGAGCAGGTCAGCGAGGGGGCAAGTGATCAAGACAACAAAGTTGTCAAGGGTCCGCTGCAGATGCCAACAAAATTTGCCGACTATCAGCGTGTGCCGCATTGGGAGACTGGTTTGGCGCTCGGCATTCTTGACAACGAACGAGCAACAAAAATAAGTGGCTCAATGTTCACCATGCAACGCGGACTTGGCGCAACTTTGGCCAGAGCACTGTGTCAACTTGCGCTTGACCGCAACGCTGATGCGTTCGAAGAGATTCGCCCACCCAGTTTGGTGCTGACGAGCACGCTGACTGCGACGGGCCAGTTGCCAAAGTTCGCTGACGATGCTTTTTCAATTGAGCGCGACGACCTGTGGTGCATACCTACAGCTGAAGTGCCGTTAACGAGTTTGCATGCTGGCGAGATACTCAAAGGCGAAGATCTTCCGTTGCGATATATGGCTCATACATCTTGTTTTCGTCGCGAGGCAGGCTCGGCAGGTCGTGATACGCGCGGCATGTTGCGCACGCACGAGTTCGACAAAGTCGAAATTCTTGCAGTCACAACGCCGCAGCAGGCGCCAGAGATGCTTGTTGAACTAACAAGTCGAGTTGAATCAACTATCGCCGCACTTGGTTTGCCATATCGAGTGCTCGAGATTTGCACCGGCGACCTTGGCCAGTCGCACCACCGCAGTTTTGATATTGAGGTATATGCACCCGGTTGCGATCAATGGCTCGAAGTAAGTTCGATCAGTTGGTTTAGTGATTATCAAGCGCGACGTGCAGATATTCGTTTCAAGAACTCTGGCGCCAAAGGTAGCGAGATTGCCCACACGCTCAATGCGTCGGCGTTGGCAGTGCCACGTGTCTGGGCGGCAATACTTGAAAACTGTCGTCAGGCCGATGGCTCGGTAGCGATACCCGAGATTTTGCAACCCTATATGCGGGGCGCAAAAATAATTTCATCTAGTTCGCAAACCAAGCCATGAGCGTGCGCGATCGACGTGTGCAGTATGAAACTGCAGGGCTCGAACTCAAAGATTTAAAGGCAGATCCGATTGTGCAATGGCATGCTTGGTACGAGCAGGCTGAGAGCGCCGGAGTTGCCGAGCCGAATGCAATGACAGTGGCAACAGTTGATCAATTTTCTGCACCAGACTCGCGCGTGGTTTTGGCAAGAGCAGTAGACGCACGTGGATTTGTGTTCTACACCAATTACGACTCTGCAAAGAGTCGGCAAATTCTTGTTAATCCAGTTGCGAGCGCTGTTTTCGCATGGCTTGATCTGCACCGGCAAGTGCGTGTGCGCGGCACCGTTCAGCGCATTTCAGAAGTTGAAAGTAACGAGTATTTTGCTTCACGACCACGCGAATCTCAGATCGGCGCATGGGCTTCACCGCAGTCGCAGCCGATTGCCGATCGAACAGTCCTCGAAAAGCGGATGAACGAATTTCGTGCAAAGTTTGAAGATCAAGATGTGCCTCGCCCAGCAAGTTGGGGTGGTTGGTGTTTGACCCCAAACGCCGTTGAGTTTTGGCAAGGACGTCCAAGTCGATTACACGATCGCTTTGTTTACACTCTCGACGCCACGACAAACAAGTGGCAAATTCAACGCTTAGCGCCGTAAATAGTTATTTTTTGAGTTGCCAGTTCGTGGCGGTCGTCGCCAACGC
>RFMT01000126.1 GCA_009927565.1 Acidimicrobiia bacterium | reverse complement strand
TCTGGCTAAATCAAGAAAAATCCCAACAACGAAAGGAAAAAAATGACAATGTTAGATACTCAGATCAAAAACGAGACGGCGAGTGAGAACTTTAAGCTCGCAATCGACGACAATCCAGAATTTATCCTGTCTCCGATGCGCTGTAACGACGGCAACGGAACATTGTCGTATCTGTTTTTCTCAGAAGAGTTCGTCGATATGGCTCGAGCCAAAGCAATTTGCGCGCGTTGCACAAGCAAGGCCGAATGTTTGGCTGGTGCACTGGCCCGCAGTGAACCCTGGGGGGTTTGGGGTGGAGAGTTAATCGAAGAGGGTCGCATTCGCACGACAAAGCGACCTCGCGGTCGTCCCGTCACGAAGTCTCATGCGGTGTTAACAATCACAGAAGTGCCTCTCCCCGAGCACTGGGTTGCTTAGCTGCGCCATAAGCATGCGTTCTGGTGGGTGTCAAAAGCAGTCGGTAGTCTGCTTTCGTGCCTGCCAGAACGCGTTTCATTAAACAAGCACTAATTGTTTTCTTGGTTGCCCTTTTAGGATTCGTCGCCACTCGAATTGTCAACGACAAAGACACGCCTAGTTATACCTTGTCAAACTCGATAGATCTCTCTGGCGACGGCATCGGGACAAACAGTCTTTTGATTGGTTCCCGGTTGCCAGCGATCACACTAGAAAACGTTGATGGCCAAGAAGTGTCAACCCAGAGCCTGCTAAGTGCACCATTGATTATTAACGTTTGGTATTCGACTTGTGAACCATGCCGTCGTGAATTACAAGCACTTGCGAATGCCGACACGCAATATCGCGATCAGGTGCGAATCGTCGGCGTCAACATCAAAGACTCTGCGACGGTAGCCAAAAAGTTTGCATCGCAATTCGGCGTAGATTTCGAATTGCTCCTTGACAAAAATGGGCAGTTCATCTCTCGGTTAGGCATCGCGACTGCCCCAGTTACCTTGGCTATCGACCCGCAAGGCGTGATTATCGGTCAAAAGGCGGGCGAAATAAGTGCAAGCGAACTCGACAAGTTAGTGAAAGAGTTGTTGAAATGATTCTTGCAATCGAGGGCAACTTCGCATATTCATTCATCTTGGGCGTATTGGCGGCAGTGAATCCTTGCGGTTTTGTATTGCTGCCGACTTACTTGGTTTTTTTCTTGGCACCCGCGAAGAGCCGAACATAACGACTGGCGAGAGACTGCGACGTGCATTGGTAGTTAGTTCGGGCATCTCACTTGGATTTCTCGGAATATTTTTTGTCATTGGCATCATCTCTCGACTATTCACACAATGGATAGAACTGAACGCAAAATATGCATCACTCGCGATAGGCGTGGTTTTATTGGTTGGTGGAGCACGCATGCTCACAGGTTGGACTCCCAAATTTGCAACACCACAACTTGGCGGCGCAGATAACAAAACTTTTCGCGCAACGATCGTTTATGGTGTGTCCTATGCAGTCGCGTCAATTGGCTGCACAATCGGCTTTCTAACGACGGCGGTTTTCGGCTCGATTGCGCTGAACGGTTTCGTCTCTGGTGTCATCAGCATCTTGCTTTATGGACTTGGTATGTCAATGCTGGTAACGGCACTGACCGTGAGCCTGGCATTTACCAAAACCGGAATCGTCGCGCTCATCAAAAACCGCCTGAACATTATTCAATGGCTCGGCGCAATTCTTGTCACTTTAACCGGCGTCTATCTTGTCTTTTATTGGTATGCAGCAATAAGTGAGGAACGCACCGCAAGTTTTGTCTCACGCATTGAACGCTGGCAAACAAGAGTTGCGTCATTCTTGCAACAACAAGGTGCTTTTCGCCTGGCAGTTGTGCTCTCGATAGTGGTTGCAATGGCAATATTTGCAAGTCGGCGAAAATCAACAACAAAGTCATGATGTTTGCAAAATTGCTCGCCCATCCTGAAGTGCAAGAAATAGTCGAACTGCGCAACAAGTTTGGCTTCATGGCATATCACGGTGGTGGCCTCGAGCATTTGACAGATGTCATTGCTCAGCGCGCCGCACAACGCTCGGGGGCATCATATTACGGAGTTCACCAGCCGCGCGGTTTGAAATGGCATGTGCCATCGCACGAGGTTTCTCCGAAGTTTTCTAACTCGTTGAAAAGTTTCATTGACCACGTTGATGTAGTTATCACGATTCACGGTTTCGGTCGTGACGGATTTTTCACATCACTGTTGCTTGGTGGCAGAAACCGACATCTCGCTGGCCATTTGTCGACACACCTCAAGCAGGCTTTACCCGACTACGAAATCTGCGACGATCTTGAGAGCATTCCGGTTGACTTGCGTGGTTTGCACGACGACAATCCCGTCAACCTGCCTCGGCTCGGAGGCGTGCAAGTT
>RFMT01000081.1 GCA_009927565.1 Acidimicrobiia bacterium | reverse complement strand
AATGCCAATCACATAGGGCATCTTCGGGGCATCGTGCCAAGAAACGTCGCCGATACGCGATGCAAATTCTGCGTTGCAGCAACATACAAATTCAGCAATCGAGTCAGAGGCAGATACACCGTCGCAACTTCTTCAAGGTCGATGCGATCGTTGATGCCGCGCATCGCTTCAAGTTCTTTCTCGGTGAGTGTTAACGGCGTTTGTGCACGCAACACAGCCCATTGTTCGCGGTCGAACGTTAAATATCGCTCTTGATCGTTGGGCGAAATCACGCTGTTAAATCTAATTTGCTATGCGGCAGTTACCCGACGCAAAAACTCAATTAAAGGCGGATTAACCAACCGCGCGTGCGTCAAGTTAGCGGCGTGTGCCGCGCCCTCGATCGTCACGATTTTGCCTGCGCCGACTAGTCCGGCTTGCAGTGCCTCTGCTCGCACCATCGAGATTGCCGTGTCGGCAGTGCCATGAATAATTATCGCCGGACACTTGATTTCTCCGAGTCGCGATGTGATGTCATCGCGATCAAGCAAGCAACTAGCCGTGGCTTTAATCGCTTCACGTGAAAAATTTTGCCACTTGGCGATCCACTTTTCATTTTCGCGAGGCTCAGCAATGATGATGTTGGCAATCACGCCAGTTAAATCTGGCACTGGGCCATGTTGCACCCAAGTGTCGACCATCATTCGATAAGCCGCAAGAGTTTCTTCGTTGTCGTTGTCGGCCGCCGTGTCGATCAATACGAGCGCCGTCACCCGATCGGGCGCGGTGAGCGCCGCACGCAAAGACAAGAATCCACCTTGTGACATTCCACCAATGACGCATTTCTTGATTCCAAAATGATCCATCAACCCAAGACAGTCACGTGCCGAATCCCAGTACGAGAAGTCTTTTCCATCCCATTTTGTTTGCCCAAAGCCACGTTCATCCCATGTGATCACGCGAAACTCCGGCGATAGCGCGCTTACTTGCGCATCAAACATCGTCTGATCCATCAAAAAACCGTGCGCCAAAATCACGACTGGCCCATTCCCACCAGAGTCTGTGTAAAAAATTTCTTGACCGTTTACTTTTGCAAACCCTGTTGCCACAATTGCCCCCAATTGATCAAAGTTCTGTGTTGCCCAAACGCTACAACTAGGGCACTAATCAGCGAAATTAGCCGAGATTATTTACTAAAGGGCGAGAACCCTGACACGGCACCAGTGCCACCGGTCAAAACTTCGGCGCCAGTCTCGGTCACCAAAACCGTGTGTTCGAACTGTGCGGTGCGCTTGCCGTCGGCAGTCACGGCAGTCCACTCGTCATCCCACATCTTGTGCTGCCAAGTGCCAAGCGTGATCATCGGCTCGATTGTGAAAGTCATTCCGGGTCGCATCACTACAGAATTGCGAGCGTCGTAGTAGTGCAAAACTTGAATGTCGCTGTGAAACTGTTCGCCGATGCCGTGCCCAACGAACGCGCGCACAACGCCCAGTTTGTGCAGTTTCGCGTGATCTTCAATCGCCCGACCAATATCGCTTAATGGACGACCAGACTTCACCGCTTCAATGCCGCGCCAAGTGCACTCTTCGGTTGCTTTGATCAATGCACGACTTTCATCATCGATTTCGCCCACTGCAAAAGTCGCATTCGTATCACCGTGCACGCCACCGATATAGCAAGTCACATCTAAGTTCACGATGTCGCCGTCTTCAAGTTTTCGCGAGTCAGGTATGCCGTGACAGATCACTTCGTTCACTGATGTGCAGACACTTTTTGGGTAACCCATATAGTTCAGCGGGCTCGGGTATGCATTGCGTTCGATGCACAATTGGTGCACGAGTGCATCGAGTTCGTCGGTGGTCACACCCGGTTTCACCGCTTGACCTGCAAGACGCAAAACTTCTGCAGCAATCGCACCAGCTTTGCGCATGCGCTCAATTATTTCTGGCGACTTGATCGCAGGTTCATTCCACCGAGTC
>RFMT01000179.1 GCA_009927565.1 Acidimicrobiia bacterium | reverse complement strand
TGGGTGCAAATGTTCGAAGTGATCGAGGCCAAGTTCATAGGCGTCTTCGATTGTTATCAAGCGTTCGCTAGGTGGAACCTCATTGATGAGAGCACGAAGCAAAGTTGTCTTACCAGAACCAGTGCCACCTGCGATGACGAAGTTTCTTCTGGCGCGAACTGCTGCAGTGAGAAAGTCTTGCAACACTTGGGTCAGCAAGCCCCGAAGTCGTAGTTCGTCAAGACTTGAAATTTCAAAGCGATGACGCCTGATTATCAAACTTGGTCGCAAAGAGACGTCCATTGTTGCGAATAATCGCGAGCCATCGGGCAATTGCATATTCAGTTCTGGAGTGCCAGCATCAAACCGCCGCTCTTGCCGCGAAAGTCGAGTTGCAGCTCGACGAACAAGTTCGACTAATTCATCATCGGTGTCGACAATCGGGTCTCGAGTTTCGCGCTGACCATTGCGAAGCTTTACCCACACTCGGCAACTACCCCGTACGTGAATATCGCTAATCTCGTCGTCTTCAAGCAAAGGCTGCAGACGACCCAGACCAAGAACTTGAGCAATCGCCGCGGAAGAAATTGCAGCCTCATCAAAAATATTTAGAACAGATTTGCCTTCAGCACGTCGAGTGGCTGCCAGACGCAAAAGTTCGGCATGCACCGCAGTGCGGGCAAACTCGCGCTCTTCGTCATTGGTCGGCTCACGAAGGTTTCGCGCCCGACGATCTAAACGTTCATCAGCAAGCAGGTCGCCAAGTCGAGACGCCAATGCGTTAACCAGTTGCCGATCAGTGACCGTCGGTTGCATAGTGTCAACAAGAGTCATCAATTTTCTGCATTCTGGTTTGCGAACTGTTGTTGAAGATTTGCCACTCGAGATATGTGCACCTCGCCAGCCCGGGCAATTGCCATGGATAAATCAAGTGAGCCGCGAAAAGTCACAAGTGCAACGTCGTTGTTTTCGCTTTTACTCAATGCCCAGATCGTGACGACTTGATCAAACATTTCAGGCTGCGCAGTCTGGCTAAGCGAGATGTCAGGCACAGTGACTAAACGAACCTGATCGCCAACTGCGAGATCAACCGGATAATTGCCTTGCTGAATTGCAGCACTGGTCAAAGCCTCATTAGGAAGTAGCTGCTGTTGGTCACTGAGCATCGAGTTCGTTAGCGGCGTTGAGGCTTGAAGATCAATCAAAAGCGTCTGCCCGATTAACGATGATGCTTCGGATTCTGTTACGAACGAACCAGAAAGTGAAAGCGGTGTTTCAATAGCGATCAAATCTGACGGTGCAATTTTCTTACCTCGTTGTAAATCACTTGCGGCACCCACAACTACGACAATCGAATCACCTGACCGAGAAAGCAAAATTGCCCCTAAAGCACCGCCCAACATCAAAGCCAAACCAACTGCAAGTTCGGGAATGCGCCATTGTCGTTTTTCTGATCGCTCACTCTGAGTTGTTTCGACACGGTCTTGCATCGCTCTTGCGCGAGTTCGACTTAGATTCTCGACAACGGCTTGATTCGCCACCATGAGGCCCCTTCTTAGTTGTGTCGAAAACAATGTGTATTTTCAGTAAGCACTACGGAGGTTCTACTTGACTCCTAAAATCTTGCGCCAAACTTTGCACAAAAAATTATTAATTACATTCGGGTAGTTCATACACTTGTTCAATGAGGGCAACACGGTGGCCGAAAATATGAACGCGAATTACGAGCAAGTTCAGTTCGAATCTGAAGGCGCTGTGTTGCGCGGGCGCCTGTATCGACCCGCTAAAGCCCCGTCAGACGTGCCTGCAATCGTCATGGCGCACGGTTTTGGGGCGTTGGCTGTTTGGCTAACCGATCTGGCAGTTGACCTTGCCGAGGCCGGTTTTGCCGTGTTGCTGTTTGACCATCGCAATTTTGGCCAAAGCGACGGTGAGCCGCGATTTGGGTTCGACACGTTGCTGCAGATTCGCGGTTATCGCGACGCAATAACTTTTCTTGAAAAACAGCCTGGCATCGATAAGAAAAAGATCGCCGTCTGGGGCGAAAGTGCTTCGTCGCTTGTCGTGCAATTCATTGGTGTGTTTGACGAGCGTGTGCGTGCCGTGATCGCCCACACGCCAGTTTGTGGCAATAGCACAACGAAATTTGATGAAAGCCCAGAAAAGTTCGAATGGTTGCGAGAGCACTGGTCAAGTCTCGATTTGTCTACTGTGCCTGTGCGCGAACTGGCAGTGCGAATGAGCCGATTGCACGAAGGTGAAGGGCCTGTAATCGTCGAAGGTGGTGCCGCAGTTGGTTATGTGACGCGAATGCGAAAGAAA
>RFMT01000389.1 GCA_009927565.1 Acidimicrobiia bacterium | reverse complement strand
CCAAGCCGTCGAGAAAAAAACATTGACTCTCAAATCGCACGGCCAGCAATTTCGCAACTTTATTCCGTTCACCGACGTTTGTAACGCGATCAGACACTGTCTGTTTATGCCTAAAGAAATCATCGGTAACTCAACTTTTAATCTGAGCAGTGACTTTGAGCTCAGGGTAGTAGATCTGGCGGAACTAATCGCATCTCGATGTCGCGAGAAGCTCGGCTACAAACCATTTCTCGAGGTTTTAGGTGCAAAACCAGAGACCGTGCCTGAGAAATTCTGTTATGACTCAGGCAAACTACGAGCTACAGGTTTTTTGCCTACGACAAGTCTTGAATCTGAAATTGATCGACTTATTGAGGCATGTCAAAAGTGGTTCAAACCAACGACATGAGCAAACAGCCCCTCGTGACAGTGGTTATACCCACATTCAACCATGCTGAGTTTTTGAAGCAAGCACTTGACTCAGTAGTGGCACAGACTTACAAAGACTGGGAAGCCATCGTTGTTAACAACTTTTCAACCGACGATACGATTGAAATTGTTGAATCTTTCAACGACGAGCGAATTCGCCTTATCAATTTTCGCAACAATGGCATAATTGCGGCTTCACGAAATCGCGGCATTGAAGCGGCACGGGGTAAATATATTGCATTTCTTGACTCTGACGACATCTGGTACTCAGAAAAATTGCAGGTTTGCGTAGACCAGGCCGAATCTGGGGCGCAACTGATTTGCCATGGCGAACTGTGGGTAAACACCGATAATTCAAGGCGCGAGATCATGTACGGACCCGCAAAAAGGGCCAAATATCAGAGCCTCTTGTTTCGCGGAAATTGCATTTCAACCTCGGCAACTTTCATCACCACTCAACTTCTCAGATCGGTGAATGGTTTCGACGAGTCCGATCAGATTGTGACTGCTGAAGACTACGACTTATGGCTACGACTCGCTGAGACAAAACCAAAAACTGTCTTTGTGCGCAAAATATTGGGTGAATTTCATCGTCTCAAAAACAGTGCCAGTAGCGCCGTGCTACGAAATCTCGCGAGCGAGAAGACTGTTCTAGAAAAACACTTCGCTCTCCAGCCAAAAACAATTTTTACCAAGTTGAAAATTCGCCATCGACTAGCAATTGCCAATTACGGTGCCGCCCGTCAACTTTCACAGCAACCACGTCAAGCCTTGGACCTATTTTTTTCGGCAATCCGTCTTTCGCCAATGTTTATCAGGACATACCCTGGTTTGATTATTTTGGCAAAACGTACACTCCTTAAGAAGACTGAATCATGACGATTCGTTACTTCAGTCTGGGACGCTTTGCGATGCGCGAAGCTTTAAGTCTCATCGGTGTTGGCGCAGGCGATCTTGTAATGCTGCCGAGTTTTATTTGCCGCGATGTACTCGCATCAGTCCACGAACGCGGTGCTAAACCGATCTTTTACGATGTTGATTCCAATTTGCAGCCAAAATTTCTTGATCCTGAAAGAAAATCAAAAGCAATTATTGCCGTGAATTATTTTGGTTTTCCTCAAAATTTAGAAGCGTTCGAAAAATACGCTCGAAGTTGCGGGTCGGTGATAGTTGAAGACAATGCACACGGTCTATTGAGTCGAGACGAAAATGGCAATTTATTGGGTCAGAGAACCGACTTTGGCATCACAAGTTTTCGAAAAACTATTCGAACCCCTGACGGTGCAATTCTGTGGACTTCACGTGCTGAAACACAAGTTTCTGCCCAACTTGGCTATGTTTTCAGGCCAAAGAATGCCCGAAACATTATTTTGAATTTTTTTGCCACTATTCAGAGGTTCACTAATTTTCCGTTGCTCAATTGGGTTCAGAGTGGCTTAAAAAGTGTTCGACGCGGTTTGACCGGTTCGGTTGTCCCTTCCGTCGATTCGACTGTCGAACGAATAATTCCGGGAGTTCCGAACCCGAGTCGATCGAGTGTTAAAAAATTTTTGAAGGTAAACGAATCTGTTGAAATTTCCCGACGGCGCAACCTTTACAACACTATTTATCCCGAAATCATTCGACTTGGCATCAAGCCCGTGTTCGAATCACTCAAGGACGGCACTTGTCCTTACGGATTTCCTGTTTTTGCAACTGCCGATTCACAATCAAAATTGAGCAACCTAGCCAGAAAGTATCGGGTCACTCTGATGAGTTGGCCCGACCTTCCAAGCGAAGTCTTGCCAACTGCCCCAGATCACTACAAACAAATTGGTTGCTAAATTTCTTGTGACTATACAAAATGCTTCTCATTTTGAATGGTCTGAGTGGACTGGCACCGACCTTGAGTGGGATCAAAAGTTGATCAAACTCGATGACTTCACGATTTATCAGGCCACCAATTGGGCAAAGCACAGGGCCGACTTTGGTTGGCAAACCTACCGACTGATTTATCAGGGACCCGAGCAATGCCAGGCGCAAATTCTGACGAAGACGGTTTTGGGCACGACTATTGCATGGATACCTGGTGGCCCAATCTGCAACTTCGATCATTTGAACTCACAGTTTGTTGACTGCCTTTCAACAATCACCAAAGCTAAGCGACTCTTTGTTCGACTCAACTCGCTTGAAACTACAAGTGATCTGACTTGCGAAAAACTAAAGAAAAATAAATGGAAACAAGTAACCACGCCGTTGTCAAGCGGTTTGAGTTTGCAACTTGACCTGACTAAGTCTGAATCAACCCGAAGAGAAATGCTCTCGAACAACTGGGCGAGAAATATGCACAGAGGCGAGACAAGAAATTCAAAACCATATGAGTGGACAAACTTCACGCCAGAAGCAATTGCCGACATCTACGGTCAGTTGACTAGATACAAAGACCTCGACTCGGTTTCAGATACTCCAAGCTTCGAGGTAATTAGGTCAATAATCGACAAGTGTGGTTCAAACTTAAAAATTTTTCGCTGTGATGACGAGCAAGGCAATCCACTTGCCATACGTGGGGCACTCCTACTGGGCAATAAAGCTTGGGATATCTTCGCCGCAGCGACACCTCAGGGACGAAAGCAATATTCGTCTTATGTGACGGCTTGGTCTTTATTTAACTTTGTGCCAAGTCGCAAATTGCGAAGTACGACTTGAGCGGTATTGACCCAATTAAAAACAAGGGTGTCTACGACTTCAAAAACGGCACTGGCGCTACTCAAATTAAATACATTGGCGAGTGGGAGTCAGGGTCTCCGTTCTTCGTTCAACCGATAGTCAGTAGACTTCTGAAGTATCGCAAAACTTTTTAGAACTCCAACTTGCGACTTCAGAACTACTGAAGGATTGACCAACTGATGAACCAACTGAAGTATCGCCTTGCACAATTGGTCAGTTCAACCCAGCGAACGAAGCCGGCCTATCAAGCCAATCGTCGCGTGTTGATGTACCACTCGATAAGTAAGGACACACAATCTGCGAAAGATATTTATTCACTTTCGCATATCAATTTTGCTCAGCATGTCGAGTTGTTAAGCGAACTTCACAAGACAAAAAACTCAAAAATAGTCAAACTTGACAGCACCGATG
>RFMT01000163.1 GCA_009927565.1 Acidimicrobiia bacterium | reverse complement strand
CCATTTTGAATCAGCCAAACTTCGATATTTGGAAACTCATCTTTGAGCAAATAATACGGAGGATAATTATCGATAAATGTCACGATGAGTTTTGGCTTGGCGGCTTTGATGAATTCTCGTGCGTAGTTATCACTACTTAAATCTCCGGTTAAAAGACATCTAATAGCAATCGCAATATTCACTTCAGATTCACGCAGGTCTAGGACCTGAAACTGATTCGGCTCGAAGTACGGGGCAATAACTTCAACGCCAGTTTTAAAGAAAAGCAATACGTCACGTTGTTTTGGCTTTTTAAATTTCCAATTAAGTCTTGCTAACGACTTTAAAAGTCGCCAAACACGAATCATTATGCCCAGAGTTTTTCGAGTTCGTTGAGTTGGCTTGGCCATCGTGAGTTGTAAGTGCTGACAGCAGATCTGAACTCTGCGATTGCACTTGCAGAACCATTGGCCTGAATCTCGCTCGATATCTTTTTGTAGGTTTCAGTTTCTGAACTTGAGCCGCTCGACGTAAATGAGTAACTTGAAGTCGCTTTGCCCACAGAAATCTGCTGTCTAGGTAACCTTTGTTGCTTCAGAACTTGTTTTGTACGCCTTGTAGATTGACGATCTAAAAACTTTTCAAGCCTGTTGATTGAATCTTGCGGCTGAAGTACCGTGCTTTCGAAAGATAAGACAAGTAAAGGCTTTTGTGCCGCATCAATCAAATCAATGGCATCAATCATTTCATTTTGCATGCGGGCAATTGCGAGCAATGCACGGTCAGTCACCGATGAGTTCACAAATTCGTCTGCCCACTGTGCTGCGAACCATGGAACTTTGACACCATTAACTTCAAATGAAAGTGTGAATTCACGTGCGCGCTCAAAAGTTGCTATGTAGTCCCGAACATTATTGAATAAGTGCATAGGGTGACGAACTACTTCAATTAATTTTAAGCGCGAGCCATATGACTCGTAAAGCAAGTCTGAGACCGCGATCAACTCGTGAGAGGCAATCAATAATGCCAAGTTCTCTTTGCTAATTTGCTCTGCGACACTGTCGCCGCCTGGGTGAAACAAACGCTTCAAATAGGTGAGGCTTCCGGGGTTATTGCGCAGCCCCGAGTCATCTGACCATCTAAGGTTCACCTCTCGTCCAATCAAGTTGTTGTATTGAGACAAGTCTGCATAAATTTTCAAAAATGCTATAGCCGCATCACTATTCATTTTTCCTGTCGAGTGAGCGATGCAAACATATTCATAAACATGCTCAACTTTTTTCTTTTCGACACCCGTCATCGAGCCAATCAATGATGTGATAACTGATTTTCCGCCACCCCAAAATCCGTCTACGACGATGATGTCGTTGGTGAATGAATTGAAGTGTTTCAGATCTAAGTTCATGAACAGATCTTTGCAGCAGATTTAATGTTTCGTGTTGAAATGCCGTTAGTCAAGCAAAACGCGCGAATTTGATCAAACGAGTAGCGGTTGTAGTGAAGTGAATCAGCAATCGCTACCCCTGTGGGTTTGGCAGTTTTGACTAGTTGGCTCAGATGATCAAGAGATCCAAATCCTCCGCTCGCAATAACCGGTACATCTACTCGTTTTGTAATTTCGGCGACTAACTCACAGTCAAAACCTTTTCGGGTGCCTTCCTGATCGACAGAGGTGACGAAAATTTCACCGGCGCCAAGACGTGCACCGGTCTCTGCCCACTGTCCGACATCTAGACCTGTACGCTCGCGACCATTGTCTGTGTAGGCCTCCCACTTTTTGTCTCCAGTTCTTTTTGCTTCAATCGACAAAACAATTGTTGAAGATCCCCAGACATCGCTCAACTGACTAATCAACTTTGGTTCTTTTACCGCCGCGGTATTAATCGCAACCTTGTCAGCGCCAGCGCGAAGCAGAGTTCGAGCATCTTCAACTGAGCGAATGCCACCACCAACTACGATCGGCACAAATACATGTTCGGTAGCGCGCGAAACGACGTCGACCAAATTATTGCGGCCGTAAAGACTCGCGACAGTGTCCATATAGATGATTTCGTCAGCACCATCGTGGTAGTACTTTGCCGCATGAATCTGCGGGTCACCGACGACTCGCAGACCCTCAAGATGAACGCCTTTGATTAGGTTTGCACCCTTGATGTCGAGTCGGGCTATTAGTCGAAGCGCAGTGTCAACTGCCTGCGGCTTTACTTGACTTGGTGACGCAGAGACCATTGACCATCATTGTACGACCACAGATGTGGCGAACGGAATGAGTCAGCCAAGTTGTTGAAATAAGCCATGTCTATCGTTGGCTGTTCAAACATTTTCGAAGCCTTTGGAAACTCTTTTTCAGGGATACTCAGATAAGCAAAAATTTCTTCGGCAAATCGCGATGGAAATTCGCCGTCAAAGCGTTGGACGAGCCAACACCTTCTTCACGGTTAATGTCCCCTGAGCGAATCTCTTGGGCAGCGTCATATGTCGCTCGACCAATGCCGTATTTAATATAAGTCGTGTAGTAATGGAAGTCATCAATTCGATCATCAATTGAGTTGTACTTGCTGTACGTACCAGGTGTTCGCTCGGGTGATGCCTCAAAACCACCGTGTTCGACTGCGTAGTAGTAGCAACTCTGCGGATGCCACTTGGTGTAATAACCCAAATAGTGAACTTCAATTCCGAGTTCTTGTAGACCGTCTGGATTTGCTGGAAGATATGGATCGAGGTCAACTTCTTCAAGACCAAACTCGGTGGTCAAGTCTTTAATTGATGTGCCACCCAAGTGAATTGAAGACTTTTCAGGTGCCGAAAAGTACTTCCATTGGCGAATTGCCGAATCCGCGTCGCCCATCGGGTTTCCATATTCAGCCTCGTTCTCACCGTAAAAAACAAGCGGAATTTGATGAAGAACAGCCATCTTTGGTGCAAGCGATTTTTGACCAAGAATGAACGCTTGAAACGGGTGAAAAAGATTTTCAACTGCCAGTCTGGTTAAAAGGCGATGCACTCGTCCGTTCGGTGTGCACAGATAGTTATCAAAGCCGGCATGTATCCAGCGTTGAAAGTTTCGCCAACCCCATTCGGTGTAAACGTGTGGCGCCCACGTAACGGTGAGCGGATGCATGCCGTATTTATATTTCAACATGTGTGCTGCAACGAAACTATCTTTGCCGCCTGAACCCGGTACTAAACAATCGTATGAACCGTCGGTACTGCGATGTTTGTCGCATAAAGCTCTCAGCTCTTCTTCTCGTGCTTGCCAGTCGATTGACGCTTTTTTTTCAGCAACTCGACATGCATCGCAAATATCAGTTTCGTCCAGGTGAATTGCCTGTTTGACCGAGGCGGCCGTGTGTTGAAACTCGATTGCCGAGATTGGTTTCTGATTTGAAGTTACACAACGTTGACAAAAAGTAACTTTGGCCGGTAGGCCATATTTTGCTGCCCTCGATTCACCCGGTGTTTGAAATTCAGCGAGGTTGATTTTTCGCGTTTTAGGGAAAATTGCCATTGCTCAAATCTACTTGTTGCTCAAAACTTCGGAAGTTTTATGCCGCCGCTAATTGATAGCTCTCGCGCACGTGCCAAGCCATCGCCTATGAAATTGAGCAAATTCGCAGTAGCCACAGCATCAACGCGGTTGTCAGCAAGACCTGCAACTATGTGGTCGGCGTTGCCGATGCCGCCTTTGATAATTAGTGGCAAGTCTTTGACGTGACTGACGTGGTCAAGCATTTCAAAATCTAATCCGTTGCCTGTGCCGTCACGATCAATTGATGTCAAATAGATTTCACCAATAGGTAAGCCTGCACAGCGCAGCAAGAATTGGTCAAGTGAATATGCTGTATCGACTGAGCCATTGTGTTTGAAGACACGATACGAGTTATCGATCTTTTGGGTGTCGACTGAGGCGACAACGCACTGCCGTCCAAATTCGCTTGCAAGATTCTCAACAAGATCAGGCTGGTCGTGTAGTGCAGAATTAACTACCAATTTGTCGGCGCCAGATCGCAAGAGTTCGCGCGCATGCTCAAGGGTTTTAATACCTCCACCTGCTGTGATTGGAGCGAAGCAGTTGCGGGTTAGTTTTCCAAGAATCTCACAAAACTTCGCTGAATCTCTGTTTTGTCGGCTCACATCAATTGCAATTAATTCGTCGATTTGATAACCAACATTTGAAAACCCGTAATTATCTTCGAGCCAATTCAAATCGCCGATCTTTTGTAGGCGAAAGTTTCTCGACAACATAAACGAGCCATTGTCATAAAGAAGAGTAAAAATCAGACGTTTCGTGAGCATCAGCGCAAGAAATTC
The DNA here is from genome assembly GCA_009927565.1 of Acidimicrobiia bacterium. Lineage (GTDB taxonomy): Bacteria > Actinomycetota > Acidimicrobiia > Acidimicrobiales > Ilumatobacteraceae > BACL27. Next base: position 1,678 of record RFMT01000163.1, on the reverse strand, counting down.
TCGAGAACCTTTAGGCCGTTCTTTTGGCTTTTTTCGGGATGAAACTGAGTTCCGAAAACCTGCCCCGATTCAATTGCTGCCACAAACTGATGGCCGTAAGTTGTGGTCGTATATATAGAAATGTCGTTCAAAATTTGCATTGCGTAAGAATGAACAAAGTAAAAGGACGCATCGATTGGAATTTGCTCAAACAGTTTTGAATCATTTGGCATTTGTACTTTATTAAAGCCAACGTGCGGAATCTTGATCGGGCTCGTTTCGGATTTGGATAGTCGTACAACTTCGTTCTGAACTAGTCCAAGACCAGCGGTTGGTCCGTCTTCGGTGCTTGAGGCACCCAGCAATTGCATGCCCAGACAAATGCCCAATAGTTTTGTATTTGGGTTCTCGAGTGAATCAAAGATGGCTTTGTCAATGGATTGTTTTCGAATCGTGTCCATTGCCCGCCGAAACGATCCAACACCCGGCAAAATCAAAGTTTCTGACGTAGAAATCACCGATAAATCTGAAGTGACTACGGGGGTTTTGCCCAAAAACTTTATTGCGCTGGCGACAGACCAAAGGTTGCCCATGCCATAGTCAACGATTAAGACTTCGTTGTTGGCCATATTTTGATTGTATTTACTTAATCGTAAAAGTTGGTTGCCATCTTCCGTTTCTCAATTCAAACAGGCTCTTGTTAACCCACTTTTCGATGACTGCGTCGAACTCTTGCTGGGTCATCTGGTAGTAATCGAGATATAAATCTATGAATTGTTCGGGGTATTTTCCGTCGTAAAGTTTGACAAGGTTTACTGCTTGTTCGCGATGCATTGCGCCACGGCGAATCTCAATTCCGGCATCTTGGGTGGCTCTTCCGAAGCCGAATTTTAAATACATCATGTACGCATGCAAAGAGTAAAGAGCCTGATCATTTTGAGCAAAATTTGTAAATGTACCGATGTTTGTGTCAGCAGATTCGGTGAGTCCACACTTTTCTTTGGCTAACAAATAGTTGCGGTAAGGATCCCAATTCTCGAAGTAAGACCAGTGAGTAATTTTTAATTGGTTGTCGCCGATCTCTGATAGAGATGGAAATCTGAATAAGGTCAGAGCCTCGCCGGCCAGGTTTGCTTCTTTGAAAACTAAATCTTGGCCACCTTCCAGATAGACATCGCGCATAAAATCAATGCCGTGAAATGGCACATTTTTCAGCGCTGTAGAGCCGCCGTATTCAGTTTCACCCTCTTCTCCGTAAAAAATTAGAGACAATTTAAATTGTGCAGCGATTCTTAATGGCACTGTTTCGATTGCAATTAGCCATCCGTAGTAGGGAAAACCTTTGTGGATGAAACCAAACTTATTGAGAGTTTGCATTATGTCCCCAGCGGCACTTACTTGAATATGGTCAAAGCCGCTTGCAATGAAATTCTTTAAATTCTGGTTGCCGAGTTCAAGACTAAGTGCAGGAGTCACCGTTACGGCAAGTGGGTGCATTCCGTAATTGTGTTTCAGTTGATAGGCAACGTATGAGCCGTCTTTGCCACCGCTAACTGGAACAATGCAGTCAAACGAGCCATCTAATGACCGATGTTCATCTAGAATCTTGTGTAGTTCATTTTGTCGAACAGACCAATCAAGAGTCTTCTTCTCTTCAGCCCACTGACACGCGTTGCATCTGCCTTCTTCATCAAACGCT
>RFMT01000328.1 GCA_009927565.1 Acidimicrobiia bacterium | reverse complement strand
GCAGAAAATAATCTCGAATTAACAATAGTTGGCAAAGATGAAAGCCCTCAACGAGAGGAAAACTATTATCGGTCGTTGCTCAAGAATCATAAATTTGATTTTGTTGCTCGCAGACAGACGTCTTCTAGTTATGAAGCATTGACAGGTCTGAATTGTCGTTTCACAAGCAGCACACTTGGTTACGAATCACTCGCCCGCGGCAAACGCACCGCTGCGTTAATGCTCGATGCCGAAATTATCAGTTCTGAGGCACTGAGGTTTGGCTGGCCAGCACAACTTCAAGACGACGGCCCATTCTGGACACATCAACTTAGTGAAATTCGACTTCGTGAAATTATGGACTTCCTGCGTGAAGTTGATGACACCGAATGGGACAAAATCAGAACTCAGACAATCAAAGATGTAATAGTCTTTGACCCCGATAACTCTAAATTTATAGAGTCAGTCGATCAGATTCGCCAATCCTGGCAACTTCAACAATCAAACAACTGATCGCCGACTAGCGTTAAAGCTGACCCACTGGGGAGCCATTTTGCAAATATTAATCTCCACTTCGACTTATAACCTTAAAAATTTCTCTGAGTTAAGTGCCGTCAATAATTCTGGGATCGATGTCAAACTAAACCCGTTTAACTCGCGTTTAACAGAGGACCAAGTCATCGATTTACTGGGCAAAAACTCAATTGGCTTAATCGCCGGACTCGAACCGTTAAATGAAAAAGTACTGCGATCAGCGACTGAACTGAAAGTTATAGCCAGAGTTGGTACTGGGCTTGACAATGTTGACCTAGCTGCGGCCAAGAAATTGGGAATAAAAGTATTGAATACACCTGATGCACCGACATCTGCAGTTGCTGAACTTACGTTAGGACATATTCTGGGTTTGCTGCGCAACATAGCCCGAACAGATCGCCAAATTAGAGACAAAAAGTGGCAAGGACAAATGGGGTCGTTGTTGGAGACTAAGACAGTTGGAATTATTGGCTTTGGTCGTATCGGGCAAAGAGTTGCAAGATTTATTACAGCATTTGGAGCAAAAGTTATCGTTCATGACCCGTTTATACATGCCAAAGATTTTGAAAACTGCTCGCTCAAAGAATTGTGTGAGAAGTCAGATGTGCTGACATTGCACGTTCCTTATAGCGATAAAACTCACCACATCATCGGCTCTGAACAAATTCAGACTATGAAGCCAGGATCGTTCATCGTCAATGTTTCTCGCGGAGGATTAGTCGATGAAGTTTCGCTGCTAAGCGCACTCGAGTCTGGACATCTTGCAGGCGTGGCATTCGACTGCTTTGAGCAAGAACCATATTTCGGGCCACTGAGTAAATTAGAAAACGTACAAATGACCGCACATATGGGTACTTACGCCCGTGAAACTAGAGACTTAATGGAGCGGGAAGCAAGTCAACTAATGGTAAAAGAGTTGCAAGAAATGAAATTAATCAAATGAAAGTTGTTGCACTAATACCCGCTCGCCTCGCAAGTACTCGATTTCCAAATAAACCATTGGCGAGCATTCTTGGCAAATCGATGCTGCAACACATAGTCGAGCGTGTACGTATGTGCGAAGAAATTGACGAAGTTGCTGTTGCTACTTGCGATCAAGAGATCGTTGATCACATAGAAGCGCTTGGTTACAAGGCTGTGATGACCAGCAACACACATGAGCGAGCCTCGGATAGGTGCGCCGAAGCTGTCTCTAAATTAGAAAAATCTGAACAATCCAGTTACGACATTGTCGTGATGGTTCAAGGAGATGAACCGATGACAGATCCACGAATGTTGTCGGATGTTTTGCGACCTTTTTTAAGCCACCCAAATCTCGATGTAGTTAATCTTTACGCCGATATTCAACCTGGAGAATTTAGAAGCCCTAATTGTGTAAAAGTAGTTATGGATTTGGCAGGAAACGCCTTGTATATGTCACGGGCGCCAATTCCTGTTTCTCAAGATGGTGTTGAGCGTCCGTCCGGAAAACAACTTGGCCTTATTGCCTTTAAGCGCGAAGTACTGCAACGCTTCACTGAATTGACGCCAACCCCGCTTGAAATTAATGAATCGGTTGACATGTTGCGATTTCTTGAACACGGCGTAACGGTTCGAATGCAGCGCACTGTTTACCGAACACATGCTGTAGATATTCCTTCGGACATTGCTGAAGTTGAACGCCTAATGAAGACTCAGGCGAACTAATAGCTAAATGCACAAATTTGTCAATAACTCTTCGGGCATATTAACTATCTGGGATTCTGATTCGGATTGTTTGATTGAAGCAGAGTCAATATTGCTGTGGCGTCAATTCGCTGATCAACACAACGCGCAATCAAAAATATCAATCTGTCAAGTCATTGAAGACAATGGCGTAGTGCTCCGAGAAAGAATCTTGCGATTCATATTTGATGTAGGAAATTCAGTTAGAGGAAACCCAAAGACCAAACACAACATTCGAGTCGGATTTGATTATTTTTGGATGACACAGTTTCACTCACGACCCTATACACAGTCAGCCCAACTCAACAACTTGGCAAAACTTTTTGCACTTTTTGAAATTCTGCAAGAAAACAAAATTGAAAAACTGATTTTCTTCTCGAACAATAAATCTTTAAGCAAAGTATTTGTCAGTATTGCCAAGATTTTGCAAATTGAACTTCAAACCGTGCGCACCAAAGATAGATATCAAAATGAATCGATTGCTGTGCGAATCAAAAAACTTACTCCACGACCATTACTTGCTATTGCTGCTTTACTCATGCAAATCAAGACCTCATTCGGTCTCATACAAAAACCAACACGAGGTATCAAACCAAATTCAATTTCGATTTTCGACTATTGGTACCGTTTCGCCGACTCAGTCAACACCGACCGAAAGTTTGCTTCACAATATTGGTCGCGGCTCGTCGAGGAATTTGACGATACAGAAGTCACCTGGTGGCACAATCTTGTAGACCAAAGCAAGTTGACCGAGCTGAAATTAGCTAAGTCTCTACTGACAGATTTCAATCAGCATCCTAGACATATTCATAAAATCGTTGATGCGCGAGTTAGTTTAAGAGTTTTATTGCGCACGATTCTCGACCACGGACGACTTTTCATTAAGTCTCTTCCTGGCAAGAAATTTGCACCGTCATTTGTTGACCCAAATACGGGCATCAACTTTTGGCCATTGTTCAAACGCGAATGGCTGAATTCGTATCGCGGTTATGAAGCATTATTAAATTGTCTGCGCTTTAACCGACTTGAGTCTTTAATCTCAACTATTCCACATCAAAAACTTGGTGTTTATCTGATTGAGAATCAACCATGGGAAATGGCAATGATCCATCTTTGGAGAAAATGCAAACACGGCAAGTTAATCGGTGTTGCACACTCAACCGTTAGATTTTGGGATCTTCGTCTGATGTCGGACATTAGACAGTTCAATGCAAATAGCGTGATGCCCAGACCAGATTGCGTCGCGGTAAATGGCAAACTTGCAAGATCTTCGATTTTAGAATCCGGCTATCCTGCATCCGAAATTGTCGAAGTTGAAGCTTTGATGTACCTGCACCTGTCCGCGAAGAAAGTCAAGCAGAAATCGAATTCACCTAAGACAATTCTTGTCGCGACTGACTATCTTGACTCGGCTACACGCGCGCAGTTGCGACTACTTGAAGAAGTAGTCAAACTTAATCCGAGCAAGTATCAAATTTTGCTTAAACCTCACTGGAGTCA
>RFMT01000082.1 GCA_009927565.1 Acidimicrobiia bacterium | reverse complement strand
TACGTGAGAATATCGCTGTGCAAACAGTGAGAACGTCAGCCGAACTAGTCAAGGCTCTCGATGAGATTGAAAAATTCACGACTGAAGTCGAACCTGATGAGTTATTCAATCTTGACTCCAAACTGCCAAAGTGGAAAAGCCTGTTAGGAATCTGAATTCATTTCTAGTCAACAATCTAGAATTATGAAGTGGCAATCAATCGTGACTTATCTTCGCGCGATTCACGAGTTCATATTTTTGCAACCGAAAATGAAACATTTATGGCTGCCGCTGCTGCTGTCACTGAGTTAGTCAGATTGAGCATCAGCAAAGATCAAACTTCGAACGTAATTCTTGCTGCTGGTAATTCAATCTCCAAGACTCTTAGTTTCTTGTCGAGCGTCGATACAGACTGGTCGAGTGTAAATTGGTTTCTTGCTGACGAACGATGCGTTGACGCAGAAAATGATCGACGAAACGATAAACAAATTTCTGATGTACTATTCAATACTTTGGGCACCCGTTACGGTCGCATATTTTCACCGAGTTCACATCTAACTCCCAAAGAAGCAGCAGGAGAATACGCAAGTAGAATTGAGCAAATCAATATGTTTGACTTATGTCTGCTTGGTATGGGAAGTGATGGACATATCGCAAGTCTGTTTCCAAACCACCAAGCACTTAACTCAAACGAAGTTTGTTGCGAGATCCTTGACTCACCAAACCCACCTGCACAACGGATCACACTTACTTTAAAAATGTTCTCTCAAGTCAAAAATCGAATTTTGGTCACCGCCGGACATAGCAAGTCAAATGCGGTCGCTGACTATACGACTAACCCAAAGTCTCCCGTGCGTCTCTATGACCCGACAGCGATCTTTGCTGACGAGGCTGCATATTCATGAAAACTGTTCTGCTGTGCGGTGGTTTTGGAACTCGAATTCGTGACGTTGCCGATGACATTCCAAAGCCATTGATCAAAGTTGGGCAGATGCCAATTCTCTGGCATTTGATGAGTTACTACGCAAGCTTCGGATACTGCGAATTTGTTTTGTGTCTGGGATATAAATCAGAAACCATCGTTGATTTTTTTAGAGGACAAAGTGGTCTTGTCGAATCATTGGGTGAGCAACCAGAACTTGCCAGCATCTACAGATTTTCTGGTTTGATTGACGACGTCAAATGTAACGTAATCATGGCCGACACGGGGCTTGAAGCAATGACCGGGGCCCGCTTGCGAAAAGTAAAACCCTTGGTTGGCGAAGATACATTCATGCTCAGTTATGGTGACGGGCTGAGTGATATCAACATCGAAAGGCTCGTTACACACCATCGAGCAGGCAAAAAACTATTGACGGTCACTGGCGTAAGACCACCAAGTCGATTTGGTGAATTACAAGTGGATGACAAGAACAATGTGACTGGTTTCAATGAGAAACCTCAGGCTTCGGGCGGACGAATTTCGGGCGGATTTTTTGTTTGTGAACCTGGTGTATTTAATTACCTTGAGAACCGCGAAGACTTAGTCTTCGAAAAAGAGCCAATTCAATCAATTGTCCGAGATCAGCAAATGGATATGTACGCCCACGACGAATTCTGGCAGTGCATGGATACATACCGCGACTGGGAACTATTGAATCAAATGCTTAAGTCAGGCAAGGCTCCATGGGTTCGTTAGCTGAAGCTTTTGTAAATCTCAAGGGCAAGCGAGTAGTCGTTACTGGGGATACTGGCTTTAAAGGTTCGTGGCTATCACTTTGGTTGCACTTAGCAGGCGCTGAAGTTTATGGCTATGCATTGCCACCAGAAAATTCTCAAAGTCATTTTGCGCAACTTCAACTTGAAAA
>RFMT01000251.1 GCA_009927565.1 Acidimicrobiia bacterium | reverse complement strand
AATCTGGCATCACCATCACATTTGATGACGGCTACCGAGATACTTTGACCATCGCCGCACAAGCGCTCGAAGAAAAAAACTTGCCATTCACAGTTTTTGTGGCCTCGGCGAATATCACCTCAGGTGATTCAAAGTTTCTCAACCAGCAAGAACTGATTGAACTCAACAAAATTTCAGGTGCGACAATCGGCAGCCATGGACATGCACATTCACATCTGGCCAAAATGTCACCGCAAGATGTCAAGAGCGATTTAAAACACAGCAAAGACTGGCTTGAGCAGGTAATTCAAAAGCCAGTTACCACATTGAGCTACCCACATGGCTCTTATAACGACAATGTTTTGCGAATTGCCTCGGAAATTGGTTTCGAATTTGCCGCAACAAGCAACTGGGGTGTTTTTGAAGTTGGTAAAAAGAAGCTCGAAATTCCTCGCATTGACATCTGGGGACAAGACTCTAAGAAAGTTTTGCAACAAAAACTTTTTGGTCAGTGGGAATGGATCGCGAGATTGGTCTAATGCTGTTTTACTCATGTCAAGCGATACTTTTGGGTCTTGCCCTTCTACTGATTGCAAGACAGAACGGCAAATTCAGCAACTATTCAATTTTGTATGTTTTTGTCTGGACTGTTTCAGTAATTGCGATCAGACTTAAATACGGTGTCGATCAAGTCAACTTTTACTCATCTGATCAACAGACCCAGCTTGAAATGTATGAACGACTATTAACGAATGGTCTGCTCTTTTCACCACAACAGTTTGTTGCCGATCGCTACTTGATCATCGTCCCCGTCCGCATTTTTGACATGTTTGGGATTGAACCAATCCTTGCCACAAAATTTTTGCAGGCTGTTTGTTTGTTGCTGCTGTACCGAGTTTGTGTAAAGTTTCTTGAGCAAAACAACCTTAGAGTTCGTCTTTACCACGCGATTTTTTTCGTCGGACCACTATTTATTTTTCTCTCAACTCTCGGGTTACGAGATCTTGAAATTGCACTCGCGACAACATACTTTTTCCTCGGGCAAAATACTTATTTGAAACAGTTTTCGTTATTGGTTCTGCTTCCGCTGCGCCCGCATCTTGCTGTTTCACTTGGTTTCGGTTGGCTTTCAATAAAGATCTTCAAAAAATTTAATTTCAAACGTATTTATTTTGTATTAACCCTCGTTACTTTTTTTGCCTTCACAATTGGTGGATATGGATTTATCATCGGAAGAAATATCCGCGATGGAAACGCAATTGTCGCGCCACAAATTTTTGATCAAGACCCGTGGTGGAGATTCTTCTCGAATCTAGTTGGATTGCAGTTTTTAGCATTTGACGATCGAACAGTGAACTTGTCGGTTATAAATTTGCTCTCGTTGAGGTTGATTTTTGTTGATTCATTCTTGATTCCAATTTGTTTTGTCATCACTCTGTTGTCACAAAAACTCGAGTTCTCGTTAAACAGAATTCAAGTGTTTCTTTCTTTTACCTTCTTTTTGGGGCTCGCCGCTCAAACAGATTTCAATTCGACTCGACAGAATCTGCCGTTTTTATCAACAATGGGCGTACTCGCCCTTCTCGGGCTTGCAAAGCGCGGCGAGAGCAGAATTCATAAAAGTTTAGAAAATAGTCTCGCTAAGCCATGAACGATGCTGATTGCTCTCGACATCTGGTCTACGTAATTACTGAAGATTGGTTCTTTAAGTCGCACTTTTTTGATCGTGCAGTTGCTGCAGTTGATGCGGGATACAAAGTAACTGTGATAACTCGATGTCGAGATTCAGCGAGAGAGCTCCGTGAATATGGTCTTTCAACCGAGAATATTGAGTTTTCGCGCCGTGGTTTAAACCCAATTACTGAACTTGCAACTGTTTTTAAATTGAGGTCAACTTTAAAAAGAATCAAACCCGACATTGTGCACAACATTGCTCTGAAGCCAGTCGTGCTTGGGTCTCTTGCAGCGCAATTTGCTGGCATACGAAACATTGTCAATGCGCCAGTTGGCATGGGATATGTATTCACATCGGAAGAAAGCAAGGCGCGCGTGTTGCGTCCTATTGTCAAAGTGCTAATCCGTTATGTGTTAAGAAACAAAAACCGGCGCGTAATTATTGAAAATCATGATGATTTCAATAATTTGGTTTCGGGTGGCTTTGCACGTCGCGATTCGATTGCACTAATCAAGGGTGCCGGCGTTGATGTTCATAAATTTTCACAACGACCCGAACCAGCCGAACCAATCAAAGTGATAATGGTCTCAAGGTTGCTACGCGACAAAGGCGTATTCGAGTTCATTGGCGCAGCAAAGATCGTGCATTCAAAAAATAGTGCTATTCAGTTTTCTTTAGCCGGTGACATTGATGATGGCAACCCAACTTCAATGAATTCAGAAGAGATCGCCAGTCTTGCTAAATCGACAGATGTCACCTGGCTTGGGGCGCGAACCGATATCGCCGAACTTCTTGCTGAAAGCCATATTGCTTGTCTCCCTTCGTATCGCGAAGGTCTGCCCAAATCGTTGATTGAGGCCGCATCTGTTGGTCGCCCAATCGTCACTACTGATGTTCCTGGCTGCCGTGAAGTCGTCACCCACATGGTTAACGGCCTACTAGTGCAGCCTCGCGACGCGCAGGCCCTGGCATCTGCGATCGAAAAACTTGCGCAAGATCCAAACCTACGAAAGTTGATGGGCGAAGAAAACCGCCGTAAAGCAGAAACGGAGTACGCGAATGAAATCATTATCAATCAAACACATCGCGTTTATGATTCGTTTTACAATTTATGAAGATTCTCGTCACTGGAGCAACCGGATTCATCGGCTCACACCTAGTGCCGTTTCTAAAAGAGCGCCATGAAGTCTCAATTCTCAATGCACGATTAGTAATGCAAATAATCGCGAGTGGCAAAGTCAAGTCGACGACTGCGAAGTACTTGTGCACCTGGCGGGCCGAGCCCATGTTTCAACAAATGCTTCAGATGACCAAATTTACAAAACTGTGAATACAGATTTGACAGAAACACTCGCAAAACAGATGGCCAAAACCAACAAACATATGATTTTCGTTAGTACCTCAGTTATTTACGGGAACAAAGCCAAAATGGCAAAGCCTTTGTGGTTGGCGACCGGTTACATGCAATTTCTCCGTATGCAAGTTCAAAAATTGCGGCCGAAGATGCCCTGCAAAAAATCAGCCTGCAAAACCAGTTCGCTTACACGATCATTCGGCCACCGCTTGTCTATGGCCCGCGTGTAAAAGCAAACTTTTTGTCGATGTTGAAATGGGTGAAAAGTGGGCTGCCGTTGCCGCTTGGTAGTGCGCGTAATCTGCGCAGTCTGGTGAGCGTGAGAAACCTAGCCGACCTGGTTGAGAACTGTGCTACGAATAGCGCGGCAAAAAATCAAATATTCAATGTTTCAGATGACCATGATGTTTCTACAACAGAATTGCTGAAAACAATTGCGGCTGCAATGGACAAACCAGCGCGGCTAGTAAACGTGCCACTACCAATCTTGAAGTTGGGCAGTCAAATTATCGGCAAACCTCGTGCATATGACGGGCTTTGTGGGTCATTTCAATTGGATATCTCTCAAACGAAACAAATGCTTGGTTGGCGTGCGCCTTTTAATTTACAAGACGAGATAGCAATGACGGTCGCTGCGTTCAAAAGTAGTGCGACGTGATCGCAATATTTGCAGTCGTTGTAACTATTGGCTTTACGTTGACTTTGTTAATACAAAAGTCAGCACTAAAAACCAACCGTTTAGATATACCTAACGAACGGAGTTCGCATACTTCGCCGACACCTCGCGGCGCAGGTCTGGCAGTTGTCGTCGCGTTTCTTCTCGGCTTGCTTGCACTGTTAGTTGATAACTCGATTTCAGATGATGTCTTTTTGGCAATTGCCCTACCTGGACTAATAGTTGCACTTATCGGCTTGCTAGATGATCGCGGGCACCTAACTTCGGCAAAATGGCGGCTCGTCGGACATTTCACTTGCGCAGTGATTGCGGTCTGGCTTGCAGGTGGATTGCCAGAATTGCCGCTTGCGAACTCAACGATCAATTTTGGTCTCGCAGGCGACATCGCCGCAGTCGTCTATCTGGTTTGGATGCTCAACTTGTTTAACTTCATGGATGGCATCGACTTAATTACTGGTGTTCAAACTTTCACCACATCGGCTGGTGTTGCAGTTTTGCTGCTCGCTAGCACTGAAAATGACCTTTGGAAAGTCTTTGTAGTACTAACAGCGTCAATTTTGGGATTTTTATTCTTTAATCTGCCTCCCGCAAAAATATTTCTCGGTGACGTCGGTAGCGGTTTCATCGGATTTATAACTGCGGTGATTTCACTGGTTATCGCTAAAGATGAACCATTAGTTGCCTGGTCGATGATTATTCTTCATGGAATTTTTGTCACAGATGCGACGGTTACTTTGCTTCGAAGACTTCTATCGCGTGAACGTGTTTACATTGCGCACCGAACACATGCCTATCAGCACCTAAGTAAAAAACTAAATCGTCATTTGCCAGTTTCTCTAGGAGTTGGCGCAATAAATTTACTTTTCTTACTGCCTATCGCTTGGCTAGTTACCGAGTCAAAGATAATCCCGATTTTCGGGATAATAATTGCTTACGCGCCTCTTATAATCGTCGCCGCACTACTAAATGCGGGTAAAAAAGTTAACTGATTCTTTTTAAACGAACGAGCGGAATACGCCGAGCAGTTTTGGTTTGATATTCCGCGAAGCCCGGCCAAATCGCAACTAGTGAATCCCAAACTTTTTGACGATGGTCGCCTGCAACGCCACCCTCTTCATAGGTTGAAGCCGCGCAATCAAAGACGTCGGCTCCGACTTGAATCGTCACTTTAGGCTGTGCAACCAAATTTTCGTACCAAAGCGGATTGCTCGGCGCTCCGCCCTTAGAAGCGACGATTACATAATCATCTGAGTCTCGACCATAAATCAGGGCAGTGCGACGAAGTTCGCCCGACTTTCGGCCTGTTGTAGTCAACAGCAACGTAGGCACGCCGCGCCACATATGGCCCTCTTGCCCGTTGCTTTCAACATATGCGCGAATATGATCTTGCACCCAGCCCACAGGGCTATCCACAATCTTTGACGATTTCATGGGGTCAATCTAGCGACACCCTCGTGCCACACTGTGGTGATGGAGATAATCATCGGTTTATTAGTTGTAGTCGTTGTCAGCCTTGGTGTGTTGCTGTTTCGTCAAAATGGTGCAGGCAACATTTCTGTAGCCCCACAAAATTTTGACCAGACTGCGCTAATTGACGCGGTTAAAAATGCCGTCGATGCTCAAGTTGGCAAAGCAACGCAACAAGCACTTGAAAATGTCAACTCGCAAATTGATCGCACATACCAAGCACGCACGCAGACTTTAGCGACAGAAACCAAAAGTCTGCTTGACCCCGTTGCAACACAAATGAACGAACTTCGAAATGCTGTTTCGTCTTTGCAGTCGAACTACACAAATACAGTTGGTGTAACAGCAACAATCAGCAAACAAATCGACACGCTAAACCAGACGACTTCTGCCCTTCAATCAGCACTTAAATCAACTAGTGCTCGCGGTGCATGGGGCGAACAACAGTTGCGCAACGTGATTGAGCTCGCTGGCATGTTGCCTTATTGCGATTTTTTCGAGCAGACGACGGTTACTGGCAATGACCGAACACAAAGACCAGACGCAGTTATCAAGTTGCCTAACGACGGTTGCGTCGTGATCGACTCAAAGACCCCTCTTGACTCGTACCTAAAAGCCCAAGAAACCTCAGATCCAACTTTGAGACAGCAGCTTTTGGGCGAACATGCCAAGGCGCTCGCTGGTCACGCCAAAGTCTTGGCCGACAAAAAATATTGGGAGCAATTCGATCGCTCACCCGAGTACGTGATTATGTTCATTCCTGGTGAATCATTTTTGGCTGATGCCTTGCGTTCAGATGGCAGTTTGCTCGAGGTCGCAATGCGCAGTCGTGTTTTGATCGCCTCACCGGTTAATTTGTTGGCGTTACTGCTAGCCGTTGCCAAAGGTTGGCAGGCATTTCAAATCGCCGAGCACGCCGAAAAAATTGCGGCTCTCGGTCGAGAACTATATGAACGAGTAGACACAGTGCTTGAAAGCGTCGAGAAGACTGGGCGTGGTCTTGAGACAGCGATAAGTGCATACAACAAAATGGTCGGCTCAATTGAAGGGCGCATGCTGGCAACTTTGCGTAAATTCAAAGACGCGGGAGTAACTTCTTCTGAACTAACTGAAATCGCAAACATCGATTCAGCACCAAGACAAATTTCGGCTCCTGAGCACACTAAAGAACTAGATCGTTGATTGGTTTAGCAATCAAATTATCGCTAGCATTACGGCGATGATTGCAGCAGTTGTTTGGCACTGGTGGTTGGGTGCAGGTTTGTTGATCGCCGGCGTTGGTGCTGTAGTTGGTTTGGTGGCCGGTTATTTGAAGTCGGTCACGGCTCTCAAGCACCCCAACCGTCGCCAAAGACAAACACAGAAATAAACGGCTCGGGCTGATGGACGCCCTCGTTGAAAAACTTAAGTCGAATCAGTTTGCCTCTGAACTTTTAGCGCGATGTAACTTTCCATCGCCTGGCTCGACGATTAATTGCGCAGTTTCTGGCGGAAACGACAGCATGGCGATGCTCTTGCTCGCAGTTTTAAACGGCTGTGATGTTACCGCATTTCATGTCGACCATTCTTGCGCCAAGGTTCAGATCAAGAAGCCAAGATAGTTGCTCGTGTTGCAGAGCAAATTGGCGCGAGTTTTGTTAGCAAGACAGTCAAAGTTGAGCCAGGCGCAAATCTTGAGGCGCGCGCTCGCTATGCACGTTTCGCAGTGTTGCCCGATGCTGTTGCTACCGGACACACCGCCGACGACCAAGCCGAAACACTAATGATCAATCTATTGCGCGGGGCTGGACTACAAGGCCTTGCAGGAATGAGGCATAACCACAGTCACCCTATTTTGAATTTGCGTCGCAGCGAAACGGAAATGCTTTGTCGCCAACTCGAGATCACATGTGTTGTCGACCCGACAAATACCGACTTGAAGTTTCTCAGAAATCAAGTTCGTCAACAATTGTTGCCTCTGATGAACGAGCTCTCACAGCGCGATGTCGCTCAGATTCTTGCGCGCCAAGCCGACTTGTTTCGTGACGACAGCGATTTTCTTGACGACTTGGCTAAACAGGTCGACCCCACAGATGCCAAAGCTCTTTCTGTGGCGCCGATCGCTTTGGCGCGACGAGCCGTTCGAGTTTGGTTGACTGAAACGTATCCACCTGATGCAGCGACAGTAGAACGCGTACTTGATGTCGCTCGTGGCGCGACAACAGCGTGTGAAATCGGAATGAACCGTGAAGTTCGGCGAAGTAACCAACGACTGCAAATCAACTTGAAGCAATAAATTTGAATTTAAGTGCTGACGAGAAAGTTACAAAACCAAACACAACCTAAATATGCTGTGATATTGTGCTTTGTCAATGTTCGAAACACTAACCATTAGTAAGTCAAGTAATAAGGCTCACTAGTGCCACAAAAGCTTCGCGGTAAGTGGGCACTTGGCATTTTGCCCCGAAACCTAACTTGGATCATCAAGGACAAGCTCGCAATTTGTGAGCGACCTGGTGGATTCGGTGTCAATCATCGACGCGTGCGACGACAAGAAGAGATTATTTGGCTTCGCGAAAATGAATTTGGTTGCGTGATTTCAATCAGCACCGCGCCCCACAATTTGCATAGTTACGAAGAGCTGCAAATGCCTTACCAACATCGCCCGATGCCGCACCCCGACGATATAGACCCGTGGTTAAAAACCTTCTACACCGAAATTTCAAAGCTGTTACAGCGCGGGTTGAAAATCGTGGTTCACGCCGAAGAAGTCAGCGAAAGACTGCATGGTTTGATGGGTGGATACATCAGGTGGTCAGGTTTGGTCGACGACCCTGCTCAGGCAATAATCCTCACTGAGCGAATTGCCGGTCGCCAACTTGACCCTGATTCGCGCGAACTAATTTTGCGCGTTCACGAACTGCGCTAATCGCGATTTCGAATATTCGCGATTAGCGAATAACTGAATTAAGCAACGCCCGCGGGGCATCACGTAAAGCGTTTGTTGCAATTGACGCAGGCATTTTCGCGCATTCGTTTTCGGCAATAGCAACGTATTCGCTAGCCGTCTCAATGGCGTGGCTAATGCCAGTGTTTGTGCGAACAATTGCGAGCGCCGTACTGCGATCTTCGCCAGAAAGAGTCTTGCCGAGAAGATCTCGCAACTCAAGGGCGTCAGTTGAGTCACTCTTCAGAGTTAACAGCACAGGCAATGTGTAAATGCCTTCTTCCATGTCATGACCGGCTCGCTTGCCAAGTTCGGCGTCTGTTGCAATCACGTCAAGAATGTCGTCGACAATTTGAAACACCATGCCATATGCAGTGCCGTAGTTTGTCAACGCTTCGACAACTGCACGATCGTGTCCAGCGACGAGTGCACCAATTCGGGCGGCGGTCGCGAACAAAGATGCAGTCTTGCCCTCAATGCTCACCAAGTATGAAGGCACTGAGCGCGACACATCGAACGCCTTAGTTAGTTCTTCGATCTGACCTTCACAAAGATGGCCAATCGTTTGGGCCAGAAGTGTTGCGACTTCGGTGCCAAGTGCTGCCGCAATCTCAGAGGCTTTCGCCAACAAAAAGTCTCCAGCCAAAATGGCCTGCAGATTGCCCCATCGCGCATTTACGGTGTCGACACCGCGACGAGTGGCGGCCTCATCCATAACATCGTCGTGATACAGCGAACCAAGATGGACCAACTCGCAAGAAATACCACCTTGAATCACCTCATCGCTCACTGGTTTGTCATTGCCCACTGCCGCGGCCGCGATTGTCATCACGGGGCGAAGTCGTTTGCCACCCGCAACAATTAGGTGCGCTGCGAGTTCGTTGAGATGCGCATCACGGTTTTTTACTGCCGCCAAAAGTGCCGATTCAACTCGCTGACGATCGGCATCCATAAGTGGAAGCGAAAGAAGCGGCGAAGAAACTGCCATTTCCACAGGCTACGCAAATCGCCTTGTGAATTTACGAACTAAGCGTTGTGAGGCTCGTCACGCTCGTGCCAAAAAGACTCGGAACCCCACGTTCGCTTCAGGCGTGCACCATGCGCCATAAATCGCGACGGTCGCACCGATACACTTTGTTTAGTTACCCAGTATGACGCATAAGGCGGTCAGAGTTGTTTGAACGATTTACGGATAGGGCTCGAAGGGTCGTAGTTCTCGCCCAAGAAGAAGCCCGCCTGCTCAACCACTCGTACATTGGCACAGAGCACATTTTGCTCGGTTTGATTCATGAAGGCGAAGGCGTTGCCGCCAAAGGTCTAGAAGCACTCGGCATCTCACTCGAAGCGGTGCGTGCACAAGTTGAAGAGATTATTGGTCAAGGCGGCTCGTCTCCATCGGGTCACATACCTTTTACTCCGCGCGCGAAAAAAGTTCTCGAACTCTCATTGCGCGAAGCATTGCAACTTGGCCATAACTACATCGGTACCGAGCACATTTTGCTCGGTTTGATTCGCGAGGGCGAAGGCGTTGCCGCACAGGTGCTTGTCAAACTTGGCGCTGACCTCGGCCGTGTTCGTCAACAAGTCATCCAGTTGTTGAGCGGATACCAGGGGCCTGGTGGCAAGAGCGAAGGCGAACCTGTCGGCGCAAAAGACACACCACAAGAAAAAGGTGGCAGTCAAATTCTCGACCAGTTCGGTCGCAACTTAACCCAACTTGCGCGCGACAAAAAACTTGATCCGGTAATTGGTCGGCACAAAGAAATGGAGCGCGTGATGCAGATTTTGTCGCGACGCACCAAGAACAATCCTGTGCTAATCGGTGAACCTGGCGTTGGCAAGACGGCAATCATTGAAGGTCTTGCGCAAAAAATTGTCGCCAATGAAGTACCAGAGACTTTGACCAACAAACAGCTTTACACCCTCGATTTGGGTGCACTCGTCGCGGGCAGTCGATATCGCGGTGACTTTGAAGAACGATTGAAGAAAGTTTTGAAAGAAATTAAGACTCGTGGTGACATTATTTTGTTTATCGACGAAATTCACACACTTGTAGGTGCGGGCGCAGCCGAGGGCGCGATAGACGCTGCATCAATTTTGAAGCCGATGTTGGCCAGAGGTGAACTGCAGACAATTGGTGCCACAACTCTTGACGAATTCAGAAAGCATTTCGAAAAAGATGCCGCGCTAGAGCGCCGCTTTCAGCCAGTGAAGGTCGACGAGCCGTCGGTTGCACACACGATCGAGATTCTCAAAGGCATTCGCGATAAATATGAAACTCACCACCGTGTTACGATCACAGACCAAGCACTTGTCTCAGCGGCCAATCTCGCTGATCGCTACATTTCAGATCGATTCTTGCCAGATAAAGCCATCGACTTAATTGACGAGGCTGGCAGTCGTTTGCGAATCAAGCGCATGACGACGCCACCAGACTTAAAAGAGATCGAAAACAAAATCAACGATGTGCAAGAAGCAAAGAAGCGTGCGGTTGAAGAACAGCGTTTCGAAGAAGCAGGTCGTTTGCGTGATCAAGAGCGCTCATTGCTTGAAGAGCGCGCACAAAAAGAAGTCGACGTCAAAGCACAAGGCATTGACTTGTTTGACGAAGTAAGCGAAGAGTCAATCGCCGAAGTCTTGAGTATGTGGACAGGTATACCAGTCTTTAAATTGACCGAAGAAGAAACAGCCAAGTTGCTGAACATGGAAGGCGAACTCCACAAGCGAATCATTGGTCAAGAAGACGCAATCAAAGCGGTGAGCCAGAGTATTCGTCGCACACGAGCAGGCTTAAAAGACCCGAAGCGCCCCAGCGGTTCGTTCATCTTCTTGGGACCAACAGGCGTCGGCAAAACTGAACTCGCAAAAACTTTGGCCGAGTTCTTGTTTGGTGACGAACAAGCGTTGATTGCACTGGACATGAGTGAATACATGGAGAAACACACGGTTAGTCGCCTTGTTGGTTCACCTCCGGGTTATGTGGGTTATGAAGAAGGCGGACAGTTAACAGAGGCTGTGCGTCGCAAGCCATTCTCGGTTGTGTTGTTTGACGAGATCGAAAAAGCACACCCTGACGTATTCAACACGTTGCTTCAAATTCTTGAAGAAGGCCGTTTGACCGATGCTCAAGGTCGTAGCACAGACTTCAGAAACACAGTTTTGATCATGACTTCGAACCTGGGCACTCAAGACTTGCGCAAAGCCAACGTTGGTTTCGGCAAAAATGACGAAGCCCTTTCATATGCACGTATGCGCGACAAAGTTAATGATGCGTTAAAGACACAATTCAAGCCTGAGTTCTTGAACCGCATCGACGAAGTCATCGTGTTCCACGAGTTGGCGATGAGCGAAGTTGTGCAAATGGTCGACTTGATGAGCAAGCGATTGACAAGTCAGCTTGAAGGTCTCGGCCTGGGTCTTGAACTCACTGTTGAGGCAAAAGAGCTTCTTGCCAAGCGTGGCTACGACCCACAACTGGGTGCTCGACCTCTTCGCCGAGCGATGCAGCGCTTCCTAGAAGATCCGCTCTCAGAGAAGCTTCTCAATAAAGAATTTCATGCGGGTGAAATTATCGTGATTGGTGTTGAAGACGACCCTGAAAAGCCGGAAGAAAAACGCTTCTCGTTCAAAGCTGTCGAAGGTTTCGCGCCACCTGTTGCAGTTGAGCTTGCAGGCGCTGGCGAATCAACGCCAACACCTGAATAACTCTCTACGCACCTGACACCGACTTAGGTCGCTTTGCGTAAACTATGCAACGCGTGCATAGACATTTTTTGAAATTCAAAAATTTCGGCTTGGTGATGGCCGCGATGATTTTGTGTTCATGTCAGGTCAATGCAGTTGTAACGCTTGACGTTGCCCAAAGTGGAGCTGGCACAGTGACGCTAAATATGATTGCCGACTCAGAAGTTGTCGCTGCAGCGCCAAATCTTGCCGATGACTTGCGCTTTGATGACTTGACTGCTGCTGGTTGGGTTGCGTCTCGAGCGAACAAAACTGCAGATGGCGGACTACAAGTTTCTCTTAAGCACACATTTGATAATGCTGAACAGGCTGGCACGCTTCTGAACCAATTAAGTGGCGAGTCTGGTCCGTTCAAACAGATGTCGCTATCTAGAACTGGCAAAGATACTGATTCGACTTTCACTCTTGACGGAATTTTGCAAGTTGACGGCGGGTTAAACGCGTTTGCTGATGCACGATTGCTGAAAACAGTTGGCGGCGCACCATTTGAAGAAAATTTGAAACAAGCGGGCCTTGATCTCGGCAAGGCAATGACGATTGACTTTGTCGCCACATTGCCCGGAGTTATAGAACGAACCAGCGGTATCGACGCTGCAAACACAGTGACTTGGCGAGTGCCTCTTGACGGCAGCGAGCAGTCAGTTTTGACTACATCTCGCAACACCGCAGTCAGAGCAACCGTGGCGCGACTCGTGGCTGGCTTGTTCAAATTTTTGCTATTTGCTTGGCTCGCCCTAATGGCATTTGTTACCGCTCGAGTTTTTTATCGACGTCGCGGGGCGAATCGCACACCCAGTGAATAATGTCTAGTGCGAGATGGTAAAACTCCGCACCGTGTATCGATGCACCGAATGCGGTGCTGGGGTGCCAAAGTGGGCGGGTCGATGTGGCGCTTGCGGAGCATGGAACAGCCTTGTCGAAGATGTTGAAGGTGAAGAAGATCTAATTTCAATCGCAACCGGCATGGCTCTTGTGCCGCCCGGCGAACCAAAACCAATCGACGCGTTGGACGCCAAAGTTTCTAAACCAACAACGACCGGGGTTGAAGAACTTGATCGAGTCTTGGGTGGCGGTCTCGTGCCGGGTTCAGTGACTCTTCTTGGTGGTGAACCGGGCATCGGCAAATCAACATTGTTGTTGCAGCTGCTCGCCTCTTGGTCGGGCAAAACACTTTATGTAACTGCTGAAGAATCAGCGCAGCAGGTGCGACTGCGTGCCGAACGACTTGGTGCAATAAAACCAAACTTGTGGCTTGTCGCCGAAATGTCGTTGACAAATATTGTTAATTCAATCGAGCAGGTAAAGCCTGAACTCGTGATCATCGACAGCATTCAGGCAATTGCAGATCCGCAATTGAATTCGGCGCCGGGTTCTGTTTCACAAGTTCGTGGTTGCGCACATCGACTGGTGCAAGAGGCCAAAGCACGCGATCTACCGATCGTGTTGGTCGGACATGTCACCAAAGATGGTGGGCTCGCTGGGCCACGTGTGCTTGAGCATGTTGTCGACACTGTTCTGTCTTTTGAAGGCGAACGACATCATGCATTGAGATTGTTGCGAGCAGTTAAGCATCGCTTTGGTTCGACAAATGAATTGGGATTATTTGAGATGACCGAACTTGGCCTTCGCAGTGTGCCCGATGCCAGCAAATTATTTTTGGCAGACCGTCGCGCCGGCGTGCCTGGTTCGATCGTCGTGCCGGCACTCGAGGGCCACCGCCCGTTGCTGGTCGAAGTTCAGGCGCTGACAAATCTCTCGCCTTCGCACGTTTCGCCGCGTCGATCGGCTCAAGGTGTTGATTCGGGACGATTAGCAATGTTGTTGGCGGTTCTTGAGCGTCGGGCTGGTGTGAACTTGGCGCAACATGAAGTTTTTGCATCGGTAGTTGGTGGCGTGAAATTGAGTGAACCGGGTGCTGATTTGGGTTATGTTTGGCGCTTGTTTCGGCGGCGACCAACACGCCATTGGCCGAAGATCTTGTTGCTTGCGGTGAAGTTGGTTTGGCTGGTGAACTACGTCAAGCCAACAACACAGCGCGCCGACTCGGTGAAGCAGCAAGGTTGGGGTTCGCTCGCGCGATTATTCCGACGAGCAGTGCCAAAGACTTAAAAATTTCTGGCATCAAACTTCAACCTGCAGAGACAGTCGCTCAAGCGCTCGCCCTTGCTGGTTTGACCACCAAGTAGGGTTTAACTAGTGCGTGCAGTTGTAATTATTCCGACATATAACGAAGCCGACAATATTCAACGGTTTTTAACTCAAGTTCGCCAAGACGCACCAAACCTAGACATTTTGGTTGTTGACGACAACAGCCCCGACGGCACTTCTCAGATTGCTAAAGAAGTTGCTGATCAACTGGGCCAAATCAAAGTCATGAGTCGAACTGGCAAAAGGGGTTACGCCGCGGCTAGTCGCGATGCGATGCAAACAGCGATTACCGATGGCTATGAAGCCATAGCCACGATGGATGCAGACTTCTCGCATGATCCGACAGTTCTCAAGCAACTCGTTTCTCGAGTTAGTGAAAACACTGCCCTGGTAATCGGTTCACGATATGTAGCGGGTGGTCAAGTGACGAACTGGTCTATTTAGGCGATTTCTATCGAGGTGGGGAAACATATACACGGCATTTTGCTTAAAACTGAAAATCAAAGACTGCACAAGTGGATTTCGTGCTTACTCTGCCAAGCAACTAGCGCAAATCAATCTCAATGAGTTGACGGCAGACGGATATGCGTTTTTGACGGAGATGGCTTTTGTGATTTCTCGCAACAAACTCGGTGGAATTGTCGAATTGCCTATTAATTATGTCGACCGTGCATATGGAGACTCAAAAATGAATACAAAAATCATGCGTGAGTCGATGTTGTTGGTGACGCGTTGGGGCATTGCGTTGCGCACGGGCATCGGGCGCAAACACCTACCGCGCTAGCGCGACATGACTCTTGGACCACGAGACCGGTAGTGAGTTTGTTCAGCAGGCTGACGAGTTTCTGTGACGGCTCTGTGATTGAAAACGAATCAGATGCGATCGCACGCTGATACGAGTCGAATTCGAATCGCACCCCTGCTAAGTCGCCTTTAAGAGCATGAGCCTTCATACGCAGGGCAAACAGTTCTTCGTGCGCGCCCAGAACTTTAAGACCCTGGGCCGTAGCCCAGAACACTCCGTCGGGTCTGCCCCGTTGTAAGTCGAGTTCGGCAGACATGATCGCTGCAGTGATAACAGTAATCACGAGTTGCGAGGTGATGCCTTCGGCGTCGGGCCATAAATAGCCGGTGCCAGAAAATGGTAAGTCACGAACAAGTTCAAGACCACGGTGCAGCTCAACCACCGCTGCATCGGGCGATAGGTTTTGAGCTTTTGCGATGCAGGCACGCAATACCTCACCATCACTAACAATTGAATGATGAAACGGAAGATGATCACTGAACGTTCGAGGAATCCACTCTTCGAGTGGAGAAAGCAATTCGGTCTGCTTCAGCGTACGACGGATATCTGAAACGACATTGGTGAATGTCGCATCAGCAACCGTGAACTCCCATAGTGCCGTGCGTGCAGCGCTACGGGTGGGTCGAGAGCGATGACTGGTTAACCAAGCCAATAGTTCTTTAGTTTTTGATTTTTCGAATTGAATTGTGGTGCCATCAGCAAGCTCAACCTCAACTGGCCCAAGAGTCCGCACGAGGACCTTATATTCTTTGATGCTTTCAAGTGCGACCGTTGAGTCAGCAGTAACTTCACCACTGACAGTTGACTCGTCAGTACAACGAACAACATCGCTCAACAATTCGCCAAGGGTTGCAACCTGCTCACCAGACAAGCCGAAGGGGCTGATTAAGAGATTGTGCGGCGATAACCGCCAAGTCGAATCAACAGCATGAAGTGTCGTCGTGGCGCTCGTAAGTGCGTTTTGGCAGACGATGGCGACATTGTGTTCGCATAATTGAGAAATGTCGTCATCGCCAAAATCTTCGCGACTAAATACGACACAACCTCTATTTGACGCCTCTGCAAAACCAAGTAATTCTGCAAATGAGGACGCTGTCACAATGCCGGCAATTTCAACTGAATGACAATAATTTGTCGCATAGACAATGACCCGAAGGCGATTCTTGGTCGCAAAAAGAGCCGAAACAATTAGGGCGTTGAAGACTGCTGATTTTTCAGCTTGATCATTGCTGGTAATACTGACAACAGAGCCTTGACCAAGATCAACAAATACCTGCTGTGAATTGCTGATGCCGAGCGGTACAAAAATCGGTGCGTTTGAATTCGACGGTAGTAGAACATCTAAATGATTGGTGTGGTTCAAACACTGCGAGCCATGAACAGCTCGAAGACTTAGTTCAGTAAGCATTGCCGTAGCCGAAGGATGATTGAGCCGAGAATGCGATTCAAGTTTGGCCAAAAACTGGCCACGAATTTTGCCGATTTCTAGTAGTAAACCCGCAACTACAACTGAGCAAGTTAACAGCGAATTGATTTGGTTAATGGAATTAGTTTTTTTCAAAAGCATCTTTTTTGCTGATAGTGATTGACGGCGCCTGATCTAATGCTTGGCTACGAGTCGGAGTAAGTAGTGTCCAGAAGAATGTACTAGCGATAAATAACCAACTTCGTGGCACAAAAGTATGAAGAATCTTGAGGCGAAAAGCCAAATAGCGAGTGAGGTCAAAAAGCGTTTGCACGACTATGAACAACACAAGCGCACTAGTAACCATTACCAATGCTCTGATTAAAACTTGGGTCTCAGATAAATCATTTTGATTAAACAAGTCTGAAACAAATTGCATGGCTACTGGTCGCTTGGCTCTGCTGTGCGTGTCACAGTAATTAAATGGTTTGTTGCGCCGAAAAGTTTCAGAAGTGACATCTCAACTTCACGATTGACAGTCACAGTTACTGAATTTGAAGTTGTTGAAACGTCACCATCTAAATCGTTTAGAGCCAAATAGTTTGAGACCGAATATCTTGCCTGGTTTTGATCAATTGTTGGCTCACCGGTTCGAAGGTCAGTCAATTCTTGTGCGCCAACACGGGCAGCATTTTCGGCATGATCGGCAAGCTCAATATGGTTGGCAACTAGTCGACCGCCATCAACGCCGAGACCTGCGCAAACCACAAATGTCATCATTAGGCCGAGTACAAAAGCCGAGATGACACCGCATTCTGTTGTAAAGACAAGTTTGGATGTCATGAGTCAACTCGCCAACGATCGAGTACTTCAGTCGAACTCGCTGTCACGCGCCGTTGTGTCAAACCTAAGAGTGTCAGACCCTCTGTATTGATCGTGCAACTAATTTCGACGCGCACCGCATCGTTGTTGCCCTGGTCAATTAAGGCAGTGCTAACCGAAAAGTCAATACACGATATAGATTCGCTAGTTAGTGCACGCTCGGCAATTTGAAACGCCGTAGTTTCAACTCTTGAGCGACTTACTTTTGATGCCCCACGAGCTGCTTGATCTGCGGCGCTTCGAACTTGGATCAACGACTCTGAAGCACGACCCGAGTAAATGCCGAAAAGAATGAGCACCATTAACACGGGGACAAGTATCACCATTTCTACGGTGACAGAGCCGGAGTCAGTCTTCATCTATCGACTTCTTGAACGAAATTCTCTAAAGGTTCTATGCCGTGACGTAAAACCGAGTCAGGAAAAAACGGTGCAATGTTCGGCACCGCTACACGAACGTGAACTAGAGCAAAGTCGTCTTCGATTACTGCTGTCGGCGTACCTACTAGTTGTGCCCCGAGCTCCGCAGCGGTTACCGTCACTAAATCGAGAGCCTTGACGACATCGCCCTGCGAAGTTGCAGCGATGCTCGCACCCTTGCTGGCGGCAAGTGACGCGATTTGCGCCGAATGCATAAACAGCATTGCTTGAACCGCAATCAAAAGCATCGACAGCACAATTGGGACTGCAATGACGACCTGAATGACCGTCTCGCCGCGTTCAACTGTGCTGTCGATTGTCTTCATGATTTCGTGTGAAAGCTTCGACAATTAGCCCAGATCAAGTGAGTTTGCTTTATCAGTCACACGGCTGGTGATTGTGGCACCAACTGCAATTGCTAAGGCGATTAGCGCCGCTGCCATTACAACGGTCGTGGCGCTAACCTCGCCCATTTCACTGTCACGTTGCGCTGATGCGGTGAATCGAATCCAGTAGTACTGCCATATTTCTTTCATTTCTGTCATTTTTCCTCCTGTTGTTTGTTATTACTGTCTAGAAAATTGTCTTATGGTGGCCCATCAAAAACTTTCGAGAACCAAATTCACCGCTGGATATCCGATCAATGCGATAAACGCGATAAACAGCAACACCATCGGAATACCCATGCGCTCAGTGGCGCTTTGTGCCTCGGCCTCTATCTCACCCATATGGCGATGTCGCAAAGAGTCGGCGCGCGCAGAAAGCGAGAGTCGAATACGTGCGCCGTGCTCGCCTGCAAGTTGCACACTGCCAGCGACCTCAGATATCTCGACAATGTTGTAAGCGGCACCGAGATTAGCCAGTTCAGCCCAAGGTGAACGCCTTGAACTACGTGCTCGTGTTAGGGCACTGCGAATTTCGGCGAATGACCAACCGTCCCCAGCTTCAGCGGCAGCAATCAATGCTGTCTCAGTACCGGCTCCTCCTGCTAACAAAACATTGACAAGATCTAAATAGCTAGAAAACGCATGCAAGAAATCTTGACGTCGAGTTTTTGCCTTGGAACGCATCTGATTGTCAGGTAAGAAAAAACCGATTGCAGATGCACTCAGCAAAATGACTAACGCAAGCGTCATTGAAACTTGTACTGCCAAGGCGCCGAGCAGAACTATCAAACCAAGTGCCGACACACTGGCCACAAGCATCATTGTCAATTTTCGGGTGACCATTTCGGAAGCTTGATAGCCAACAATCGCAAGATCAGCACGATGCTGAGTTTGAGCACGCCGAATGAGCCAGACCATGCCATGTTCAAGTCGACTGCGAAGTTGCGCGATGCGTTTAATTAACGCACCAGGACGAACGAGAAAGAAGAAACCTAGACCGAACAAGGATCCAAAACTCGCGCTCAAGACCAACACTTGTTTACCGAGCAATCTCGCGACGGCGGACAAATCTCTGTGGTGCCGCAATGCGTGAAAATTGGTCGAGCATGGCTAAAGCACAGCCGAACAGAATAAAAATGCCGCTCAGAATGATTTGACCTTCAAAAGACGAATAAACACTCAAATAGGAGCGATTGAAGACAACTAACGCACTTACAAAACCAACAACGACAATTGAGATGATTCGAACCGAACTTCGCGTGCGTGCACGACCGACCCAAATGCGCGTGCGCATGCGACCTTCGTCTCGTGCACATTGAGCCAAATGACTTAAAAGTTGAGCCAAGTCGCGAGCTTGATATTCACTGGCAGTGATCAACGCCGCTGAAACAAAGTCACAGGTCGGGTGATCAATATCATCGGCGAAACGACGAAGTCCATCACTGAGTTTGCCGTATTGAATCTGAGCACTCAGCCGACTAACAGCACTCGAAATCGCTAGTGGCGCATGCATAGACGTCGCGACAATGGCCTGTTCGAGCCCGTGCGCGCCCGCCAAAGTGTCGCGTAGTTGTTCTGTCCATGTTGCTATTGCCTCAGCAAGGCCGCGCTCGTCTCGACGCAATCTTTGCTTTGACTTAAACGCCGGAACGGCACCAACCACTAAACCAATTACGACGCTGACTAGAAGCCAAGAGGTCAACAGAAAGACAACAAAAGCTGTTGCTGGTACTACAAAGAATTTAAGAAAACTGCGAAACTTAGTCTTAATCGCAGAAATGCTGAGCCTATTGCTCTTAGAGGAGCGTCTTGTTCTGTTTATTGTAAACAGGACGCCGAACAGACCTAAACCAAATGACGCACCACAAAACAGAACAGCGAATGTTGTGATCACGAATCGCACCGATCTTCATAACCAAATTTTGCAAGCAACTCGCGAGTTGCCTCGCGCAATGGAAACGCCTTGATCAACTCACCAGCGTTATCGATCGAGAAAATCTCGTTCGAAATGATATTTGATCCGTCAGAGTCGACAACTTCTCGCACTGAGGTGACTTGGCGCCAATCACTGCTGTTATCAATATAGATAACAAAGTGCAGCGCACTAGCTAGTAAAAGATTTACCGTCTCGATTGGAAGGCCAGTTGACGCCATCGAAACATACGCAGCAAGTTTTGGAAAAACCGAACGAGTTGAATCGGCATGCATCGTGCACATTGAGCCGTTGTTGCCCTGACTCATCGCAAGCAACATCGGAAATGCTTCAGCGCCACGAACCTCACCAACGATCACGCGATCTGGGTCCATGCGCAGTGCCATGCGTGTCAGGTCGGCAAGAGTAATTTCACCTTGACCCTCAATGTTTGCGGGCCGAGATTGCAGCGCATCGTGGTC
>RFMT01000241.1 GCA_009927565.1 Acidimicrobiia bacterium | reverse complement strand
GCACCCAAATCTTCGCAGAAAAACGAAACCACGCAGTCGTCGCAGGCGGCACTCGCCCGCATCACACAGTCGTCGCAACTGATGGAGAGCACATCGCTCGGTGTCTCTAAATTTCCGGACGTCGGATTGCTAGTTGCAGTGATTGAGGGGAAATTTTGCACGAACTTTGCTCCTTTTTATCGCTGTGTTGCTGACGTTGTTTTACGTCTTCAACACTGCCCGAAGCCTGTTGCATAGTTAAATTGCGAAGAGTTCAGCCCCGCGTTGCGCAATACTCAAAACCATTTTGGCGCCGTTAGCAGGAAGCGCTTCCGCAATTCGTTGCGATGAATCTCGATCGACCATTGCCGCAATTGTCGGACCTGAGCCCGAGAGCCAAGCACACCATGCACCAGCATCAACTGCAGTATTCAATGCAGCCTTTGAATCTGGTGCTTTAGTGAAGCGCAGATCTTGATGCAGACGATCACTTGTCGCAATCGACAATGCACGCACATCGCCGGCAGCCAATGCTGCGACCAATAGTGCTGTGCGTCCGACATTGAAAACCGCGTCTTGAAATTTAATTTCTGAAGGCAGTTTTGTCCGCGACTCTTTAGTTGAAGTTTGTTGCTGAGGAACCCAGACAATTATTGCTGGGTCAAGTGGTGTGGGAATTCGAACAGCAAAGCCGTCGACGCTTGCAACGAAACCGCCAAACATAGATGCCGCTGCGTTGTCGGGATGACCCTCGAGTTCGCTGGCAGTGCGCAAGATTGCGAGTTTCGCTTCGTCGAATGCTTTCTCTTCGGTGCCATTTTTTTCGGCGTGTGCCAAGATACATCCGGCAACTCTTGCCGCACCGCTGAAACCCAAACCTTTGCCCATCGGCATTTGTGATCGCACCCACAAATCTTGTTTGCCACCGCAGTGACGAAATGCAACAGTCAACGGATGATTTTCGTCGGCTTCACTTGATTCAGCGGGAGCGTTGCCAAACCCCGCTTCAAGGTGCAAGTCGAGAGCCAAACCTAAAACATCGAAACCAGGGCCAAGATTCGCCGTGCTCGCAGGCACACGAACAGCAATTGGTTTATGCCCTGAATTCATGACTTTATTGTGCCATCAGTTTTGCGGCGTCAACGCTGACACGAATTAATTCATCAAGAACATCTCGTGCCGAACCCGAGTCAATTGAGTCGAATGCAATTTCGAGCCCTTGAGACATGTCATCTGCTTTACCTGCGACGACGATGCCGGCAGCAGCATTAAGCGCAACAATATTGCGAACCGGGCCTTTTTCTCCATCAAGCAGATCTCGAAAAATCTTGGCATTGTCTTTTGGCGAACCACCACGCACCGCAGCAACATCTGCATGCTCGAGTCCGAGTGATGTCGCGTTAATTTCAAATTCACGCATTTTTCCAAAATTTACTTCGACTACCGGGCACGGACCGCTCAGTGAAAGTTCATCCATCGAGCCGTGACCATGCACAACCCAAGCACGATTTACGCCACGAGTCGTGATCGCTTTGGCCATGACATTGGCTGCATCTGGGTCGCCTACGCCGACGACCATAAACGAAATCTGTGCTGGGTTTGCCATTGGACCAAGCAGATTGAAAACCGTTGGCACACCGATTTCGCGACGCGACGGACCAGTGAATCTGAAAGCCGGATGAAATCTTTGTGCGAAACAAAAACCAAAACCAGTCTCTTCAACGCATTTGGCAACGCTGACGCCATCGAGTTCGATTGCGACACCCAATGCCTCGAGCACATCAGCGGCACCGCTCTTTGAAGACGATGCACGACTGCCGTGTTTACAGACAGGAATTTTTGCCCCAGCGACAACCAGACCCGCCATTGTCGAGACATTTACCGAATGACTGTGATCGCCACCGGTGCCCACAATGTCGAGTGCGCGTTGTGATGTTTCGTCAGATAAAAAAACTCTCTCAGCGGCGCGGCGAACTTCGGCCAACATGCCTTCGAGTTCAGTCTCGGTTTCACCTTTGGCACGAAGCGCAACAATAAATGCAGTTATCTGTGACGGTGTAGCTTCGCCTGAAAGCACCGAACGCATTGCCGCACCAGCATGACTAGAACTGAGGTCTTTTCGGGCCAAGAGTTGCGAGATCACCTGCGGCCACGAGCCTGCAGCATCGATCTCGCTCATGCGATAACGCCCTTAGGCGCTGCGACGGGCGCGCAACATTTTTCGGCGCTCACGGGCTGATGTGCCGCCCCAAACGCCTTGCTTCTCACGACTATCGAGTGCATAGGTCAAACACGCTATGCGCACTTTGCACTCGCTACAGACTGATTTTGCCTGACTGCAGTTTTCTTCGTTATCTGGATAGAAAATCTGGGGGTCAAGACCCTGGCAAGCACCACTACTACGCCAAGATAAATCAAATTCAGGCACGCGAACCCCCTTGTTCTCGTCGGGCAAAGACTAGAACTTGGGTGCTGCACAATGCCAATCGGAATGTGAATCAACAATCTCACGAGCCAACAAAAATTCGTGTGCTCGTTTAGGCTAAAACAGTGCCAGTTGTCAATGTTCAAGCCGAGCGTCTTCACTCTTTAGACCACGCCAAGAATGAACAATTCGACGTGCTTGTAATCGGCGGCGGAGTGACGGGCCTCGGCGTTGCCGTTGACGCAGTTACACGCGGTTTAAAAGTTGCACTCGTCGAGCGCGATGATTTT
>RFMT01000269.1 GCA_009927565.1 Acidimicrobiia bacterium | reverse complement strand
TTATCTCGAGTATTAAACAATGCCGAAATAGTTATTGCATCGGGAGGTTACCCGGCTGCTGAGGCATCTCGAATTTGTCGATCGTCTAAAAGAATCGAGGTCATCACGCCTGGTGTCGATATCCAAAGATTCAGAGTTCTTTCGTCTGAACAAAGAGTTGACGCCCGAAAACTATTTGGTGTCAGCGAAGATGCTGAGCTGATCGTCGGCATCAGTCGGTTAGTTCCGCGCAAAGGTTTCGATGTTTTGATTCGAGCGGTTTCGCGTTTAGCGCTCGAGTTTCCAAAACTGCGCTTAGTCATTGGCGGAGATGGGCGTGACCGCGGACGTTTAGAAAGAATCGCCCGCGAATTGATGTCACCAGTGACATTCGTAGGTCGAGTTTCTGACGAAGCTTTGCCAAAACTTTACGGATGTGCCGATATCAACGCAATGTTGTGTCGATCGCGTTGGATGGGCCTAGAGCAAGAAGGTTTCGGTATCGTTTTTGCCGAAGCCGCAGCGTGTGGCGTGCCACAGCTCGCGGGACGTAGTGGAGGCGCATCCGATGCTGTTGACCACGAAAAAACCGGACTTGTCGTTGACGACCCTTCGCGAGTCGA
The DNA here is from genome assembly GCA_009927565.1 of Acidimicrobiia bacterium. Lineage (GTDB taxonomy): Bacteria > Actinomycetota > Acidimicrobiia > Acidimicrobiales > Ilumatobacteraceae > BACL27. The sequence goes on along the minus strand of RFMT01000269.1, from coordinate 758 downwards.
TGATGTCGTATCTAGTTTGCGTCGATTATTGGTCGACAAGACACTGCGCACGACGATGGGCCAAGCCTCGCGATTGAGAGCTGAAAACTTGTTTGATTACGACAAACTTGCCTTAAAACTAGGGCAGATTTTGAGTGTCAGATAGTCATCACCTTGCAGTGTCTGAAAAGACGCGCAATCGTGCTTAAATATATGTGTGGTTGATACAGCATCTGAAACGGAGCTAATTGCTGCATCTGCCGAAAAGTGTTTTGACGTAGCAATTGATGTCGAGAGATACCCAGAGTGGGCTCCTGACGTCAAAGAGGCGCTTGTTCGCGAGCGAGATTCACAGAATCGGCCGGTGTTGGTTGAATATCGTGCTTCAGCATTGGGTCGAAGCACTCACTACACACTTAAATACGACTACGCAAACGCACCGAAGCAGATTTCGTGGCATCTCGCACAAGGCGACATAATGCGGTCAATTGATGGGTCATACAAATTTGAGCAATCAGACTCGAATACGAAAGTCACTTATTCGTTGTCGGTTGAGTTGATAGTTCCACTTCCGGGTTTCATCAAGCGCAGGGCCGAAGGCCGAATTCTGCATACCCTGAAAGAACTAAAGGCTCGCTGCGAATCGTGACGGCTGTTGCCGGCATCGATGTCGGCGGAACAAAATGTCTCGGGGTTCTGTTCGAGGGCGGGCAAATCATTTCTTCTGTGCGACGTCCGACCCCGCACGCAGATGATCTAGTTGCAACGCTGGCAGAAAT
>RFMT01000084.1 GCA_009927565.1 Acidimicrobiia bacterium | reverse complement strand
TTATTTCTCGGGCACAAAAATTTGAGTGGTTGATCAAAAATCGCGAGGTAAAGTCGACCAAGACTTATGTCTTGGCACAATCGACTCGTGGCTGATTTTCAAGTTGACCGGCCAAAAAGATTTTGTAACCGATGTGACGAACGCGAGCCGCACAATGTTGTTCGACATCAAAAAATGTGCTGGAGCGAAGAACTTTGTGGCCTGCTTAACGTACCAATCCAGAATTTACCAACCGTCTTGCCGTCAAGTGGACGATTCGGTCAAACCGCAGAACACGGTGCACTTGGCGCAGGTATCGCAATTTCTGGGGTCGCCGGCGATCAGCAAGCAGCACTGTTCGGACAAGCATGCTTTAGCGCTGGCGCGACGAAGAATACATATGGCACCGGCAGTTTCGTTTTGATGAATGTCGGCGAACAGTGCCCCGAACCTCAGACCGGAATTTTGACGACAATCGCTTGGCAACTTGAAATGCAAAAACCCGTATACGCACTTGAAGGCGCAATCTTTGTGACCGGTGCTGCAATCCAATGGTTGCGCGACGGCCTGAACATTATTGACCATGCCAGCGAGATCGGACCACTTGCTCAATCAGTCGAAGACTCGGGTGGCGTTGTCTTGGTGCCAGCATTCACAGGTTTGGGCAGCCCATGGTGGGACCCATTCGCGCGTGGCTCAATATTCGGAATCACCCGCGGCACAACTCGTGCCCACCTTGCCCGCGCAACAGTCGAATCAATTGTCTTTCAAACACGTGACGTTGTTGAGGCGATGAGCGCAGCCTCTGGAGTAAAAGTCAAAGACTTGCGCGTCGACGGTGGGGCCGCAGTTGTCGATTTCTTGTTGCAACTTCAAGCAGATCACTTAGGTGTTGATGTTTTACGACCTAAACAACTTGAAACGACTGCAATGGGCGCAGGTTTTTTGGCTGGCCTAGGCGAAAAGGTTTGGAGTTCAACTGACGAAGTCGCCCGAGCTTGGCAACTTGACAAAAAGTTTGAGCCAAAGTCGACCGCATTGGGCTACGACACTTGGAAGAATGCAGTTAAGCGTTCAATAAGTTGGGTTAACTAAACGCCAGCGCCCAAAAGCGCCGCGCCGATCGCGCCTGCGTGTTCACCGAGCTGGGCAACGCGCAGGTCTGGATGAGCACGATTATCAGGTGCGTAAAGCAATTCTTTAAACCACTTCTTGATATACGGCATGACTGAATCTGCTGCTTCAGCCATACCGCCACCGATGACAATTACATTCGGGTCAGTGATGTTTGTCAGATTCACTAAACCTATTGCGACCCATCGACCGAACGTATCTAAATAGCCAAGGGCTTGTTTGTCGCCAGCAACGGCACGAGCGATTACTTCTTCGCCACGTTCACCTCCGGCAATAGTGGCTAGACCAGAGCCAGATGCATATCGCTCCCAGCAACCACGTTGTCCACACTTGCAGAGGATGCCTTGAGACTCGACAACCATATGGCCGATCTCCCCCGCAAAACCGTGGCTTCCTCTTTGCAATTTTGAGCCCGAAACGAAACCGCCGCCAATACCGGTACCCAAAGTAACCATCCACATATCGGTTGCTCCGCGACCCGCCCCAAACTGCCATTCAGCGTGCGCTGCGCATGTTGCGTCATTTTCAACATCAATCACGTGGCCCAATTCTTTTTCGAGTTGCGACCGAAGATCAAGCTCGATTGCACCGGTCAAATTTGGAGATTCGCGCACAACGCCTTCAGGCGTGATCATGCCCGGAACTCCGACACCTAGAGTTTTGTACGCACCAAGTTCACGAGCT
>RFMT01000347.1 GCA_009927565.1 Acidimicrobiia bacterium | reverse complement strand
GGGTCGAGAACCAGACCTGTCTGTTGTCTGATAATTGGCAGGTGCTCGGCGAGTTGCGTGCAACGATTAGCGGTGCGTCGGTCTTGCCAGACAATCGCCGAGCCATACGGGTTGCCAGTTTTTCGACTCCACGCAACTACGGTTTCGCGCTGGTTGGTAATGCCAATCGCAACGACTGGTTCATTCAACTGACCGATCACTTCTTGAAGAGTTATCAAAACTGCTTGCCATATTTCTTCTGCATCATGCTCAACCCAACCAGGTTGCGGAAAGTACTGCGTAAATTCGCGATACGAACTTATTTCCGACATGCCCGTCGCGCGCAAAACACGAGATCTGACTCCAGTTGTGCCGGCATCGATTGCTATTACTACGCCCATGATTGGTTGCTTAATCGCTCATAGAACTTGCGATAACTAGATTGCTGAGCTTGTCGAACATTGCAGGGCAGGTGACCATAAATTCTTTTGGAGTAGACGTACCGCCTGAAAAGTTTCCCGTCCTTGCACCAGATTCAATTGCAATTAATTCGGCCGCGGCGATATCCCATTGATATAAGTTTTCTTCGAAGTATGCGTCGAGCCTGCCACAAGCGACAAAACAAATGTCGATGCTGGCTGCGCCAAAGCGTCGAATATCACGCACTTGGTGAATAAATCTCGCCACTCTTCGAGACTGAACCGTTCGATTTTCGGGCAGATAGCTGAAGCCTGTGCAAACGAGTGCCTTCGAAAGATCGCTGGTGTTATTGCAGAAAATTTGCTTGTTGTTTAAAAATGCACCTTGGTTGCGTACTGCATGAAACATCTCATCAAGCGCCGGAATATAGACGACGCCTATCAGCGGTCCTTTCTCGTCGCTTACTCCGATAGAGACGCTCCATCCCGGTAGCGCGTAAAGAAAATTTGTCGTCCCGTCAATTGGGTCGATACACCAGGTGAAACCACTAGAGCCGATAACAGAGGCGCCTTCTTCGCCAATGATCGAGTCTTTTGGTCGTTGACGACGTATCTCGTCGACAATGTATTTTTCGGTTGCGCGATCGAACTCGGTGACCATGTCTGTACTGGTTGACTTTGTCTCAA
>RFMT01000177.1 GCA_009927565.1 Acidimicrobiia bacterium | reverse complement strand
AATGAACGCGCTAGCTGCCGCGACTGCAGCAGCCAAACTTGGTGTCACTGTTAGTGACATCGCTAAAGGTTTGGCTGCTGCGAGCGCTGTGCCTGGCAGGTTCGAATCGGTGAACGCTGGGCAGCACTTTTCGGTTGTTGTTGACTACGCACACACACCGGAAGCGTTGCAAAATGTTTTGCTTGCTGGTCGAAAAATCGTCGGCGCAAATTCGCAAGTAATACTCGTCTTTGGGTGCGGCGGTGGGCGAGATCAGCTAAAGCGACCTAAGATGGGCGAGATTGCGACGAAGTTCGCAGATCTCGTCTACGTCACGTCAGACAATCCTCGGCATGAAGATGCCCGCACGATCGCCGATGAAGTTCTACAAGGGGTATCGAATGTTTCAGGTGTTTCGAGCAAAGTGAAGATCGAGTTAGATCGTCGACTCGCTATTGCCGCGGCTTTCGAGAGTGCAGAACCTGGCGACATTGTAATTATTGCGGGTAAGGGTCACGAGGCAACGCAGACAATTGGTGCAGATGAAACGCCATTTAGCGATGTCAAAGTTTCTCATGAGTTGCTGAAGGCTGCTTCATGATTGCGATTCTCACCGCGGCTGCCGTGGCGATGATTACATCACTAATCGGCACAAGAGTCTTAATCTCTGTGTTTAAAAAAATGGGCAAAGGCCAACCAATTCTCGGCGCCGAAGACCGTGGTCCGGTGCAGCACATGAAGAAGCAAGGCACCCCAACTATGGGCGGAATAGCAATTTTGTTTTCAGCCGCGCTCGGTTGGTTTGTTGCTCACTTTAGAGACGGGTTGCCTTTTTCAGATCAGTCGATGATCATCTGGGCAGCGGTGTTTGTTCTCGGCTTCGTCGGTTTTCTTGACGACTTTCTCAAAGTGCAGCGTCAACACAATCGTGGACTTTTTTGGAAGAAAAAGGGCTACATCACGTTCGCAATTTGCATCGGTTTGACCTGGTGGTTGACCTCAGCAACAGGTGTCAGCGAAACGCTTTCATTTACTCGAGCAGACCTTCCCGGCATCACTTTCACTTGGCCACTTTTTGTGCTCTGGACTGCCTTAATGGTCTGGGGAACCTCGAATGCAGTGAACGTGACCGACGGGCTTGATGGTTTGGCTGCTGGCTCGGCATCGTTTGGTTTCATCGCGTTCACTGTTATCGCATACTGGGCGTTTCGAAATCCACAAATTTATGCAGACGTTGTCAACCCGCTCGATCTCGCCGTGCTTGCAGCCTCTTTGGCTGGTGCGTGTGGCGGCTTTCTTTGGTGGAATGCCGCACCAGCACGAATATTTATGGGTGATGTCGGCGCCCTCGGACTTGGTACCGCATTAGGTTTGCTTGCCGTTACAACCAATACACATCTCTTGTTGCCACTGATTTGTGGCATCAATGTGATCGAAGCCGGATCTGTTGCAATTCAAATGGGAGTATTCAAGGCCTCGGGTCGTAAAAAGCGCCTGTTCAAAAACTCGCCGATCCATCACCACTTTGAACAAAGCGGCTGGCCAGAGACAACCGTGATCATTCGTTTTTGGATTATCTCGGCAATCTGTGTATCAACTGCCGTGGCCGCCTTTATTGCTGACTTTACAAACATTCAGAGCCTCACTGGGTTTAGACGCTGAGATGACGACAACGCTTGTTTACGGTCTTGCTATCGCTGGGCGAGCGGTGGCTAGCGAACTCGTATCGCGTGGAGAAAAAGTAATTCTTGTTGACGATATTGAATCTTCAAGTCACGCCGAATTTGCTCGAAGTCTAAAAAGTGAGATTCGAATTCGTCCATCATCGGTCGAGCTCGATGACCTTCTGCAACAATCCGATCGAGTTGTGCCTGCGCCCGGAGTTCCGGAGACCCATAACTTGTTTGAGGCGTCTCGACGACTGCAAAAACCTGTGATGTCGGAAATCGAACTTGCCTATCGAATTGAACAGCAGTCATCGTCGCCGCGTCCGATGGTTGCGGTGACAGGTACTGACGGCAAAACAACAACTACCTTGATGGCGGCTGCGATTTTGAATTCAGCCGGTAAACGGACTTTGGCGGTTGGCAATACCGAAACACCATTGATCGCAGCATTGCGTA
>RFMT01000090.1 GCA_009927565.1 Acidimicrobiia bacterium | reverse complement strand
GATCAATCGAGAGAATCTGTTTTGCATCTTGCCTACGCAACAAGACAAGCAATGAAATCAATTTGTTCTGCAAGTCAACCGGTGGGCCAAAATTGATTAGGGTGCCGGTGCGCAGTGTCATGATCAACTGATTTGGTCCACCCACGCCGACGTTCAAAACTCTGTCTTGCAACTCATCTGGCAAGCCAGCGGCCAACTGTGCAGCCGCCCTGTAAACCGTGCCGGCACTCGCTCCAGGAGCAAGGTTTGGACCAACGCCAGTTATCTGCAGATATTGCGTGGGCTGGCCTATCTCGACAGCCAATACACGTCCCTGCGAATCAACAACTCGCGAACGATTATCGACACCTATATAGAAGGCCACTGGCTTTCGCTCGACGATTTCAATCACCAATCGTGACGGGAAAAATGATCTGATTCGCACCGACTCAACCCAAGGATCACCCTCAAGTCTTCGCTCTGCAGCACGCGTATCGACCGTCAATATTGACTTGCCGTCAAGCGACTTTTCAACCGCAATCAACAAGTCGGCACTGACATATCGAGCACCTTCGATCTCGATTTTACGAACACCGATAATTGGCGAAGCGAGCACAATCAAAACAAGTGCCACGACACCGATAACAGAGCCTGCCGCAGTTAACAGTCGGCGACGATTGGACGCAAGTGTCTTAACTACATTTTTGCGGCGATCCTCGATACGCGAATCACGAATGATGTTGCTCGGGTCTGAAGTAGGCGCGATATTTACCGAACTCGTCAATTCATCGATCGGGTGGTCAGAGTCAACTGGCAATCGAAGATCTTCGTCAACAATTACTATTCGACCGTTATTAGTTTTGAGAGTTAATGAAGTGTTTGACGTCGACGATTTATCGCCTGTTTGGTCACGTGTCTCTTGCTGAGATTTGTCTGAATCACCTGGTAGCACGACTCGCAAATTTGCTGATGGCGTCGCGTCGCCATCAAATGCATCTCTCAACTCTGCCAATACCTCATCTGAAAGTTGCTCTGTAAACGAGGGCACCGGAATCGATAAATCGGTATTGTTCGCCGAGCCGAACGCCGACTCGAGCTGCGAATTTCGCAAAACGTCTTTTTGTTCAACCGCACCTGCTTCTTGCGCGATTGCACCCGAAAAGCCAACCAAACGAATCTCGCTTCGAAGTTCAATGCCGTGAGCTTCAGCAACCCGCTGACGGACGAAGGTCATAAGCTCGACGACGTCATCTGCATTGCCATCCTCATCGGCCTGAATGAAGTTGGCGTGTTTTTCAGAAATCTCAGCCGTGCCAATTCGATAGCCGCGCAACCCGAGACCATCTATCAAAGCTCCCGCCGAGGAAGCACCTGAAACAGGATTGACGAAAACAGAACCGGCGTTTTGACCGCCGGGTTGATTCTCGCGACGCCACTTGACAATTTCGGCAAGTCGTGCCTCGCCTTCAGCCCTGTCACCCCGCGACAGTCGCAATGTCGCCGAAAGAACTATGTGCTGATCGTTCAAATCTGATCCACGAAACCGCAGCCCGAGGTTTGCTGCTGAAACATTGGCTTCGATGCCTCGCTCGATATGAAACATCCGCACGCTCAGCAACGACGCGATCATGTCTGAGCCGTGCCCGCCAGCATTCATGCGAACGGCGCCGCCGATCGACCCAGGCACGCCAACTGCCCATTCAAAACCGCGCAAACCCGCAGCAACGCTTTGTCGAGCCACAACAGGTAGAGAAGTCATTGCACCTACTACGACTATTGGATCTTGATCTGGGCTCGGCATCGCTATTTGTTCTGCAAACGGCCCCAAAGCAATTGCTAAACCGCGAAAGCCGCTATTGCTTATCAGCATGTTGCTTCCACGGCCGAGCATCAAAACAGGGATCTTCACTTTGGCCAACGCGCGTGACGCAGCATGCAAATCATCAACATTCATTGCTCGCATAAACAATGAAGCAGCACCGCCAACTCGATAAGTCGTGTATGGGCCGATCGGCTCATCTTTCGTTACGCGATCACCTAGTAGGGCTGCGAAACGGCTCAAATCTTTGTCGCTGGGTCGACCAAATTCTGCAATCAATTTGACTTACCTCGGCGCAAGTCGATCACTTCATTT
>RFMT01000332.1 GCA_009927565.1 Acidimicrobiia bacterium | reverse complement strand
TGGCTGACTTTGCTGCTACTTGGGAAGCCTCATTGAATACACCAGGTTCGATTTCGACATCTGGTTATGATCAAGTTACAGCGGTCGAAGCTGGTGCAAGTGACAAGCAAGTTGTCGTCACCTTGAAAGCGGTTTACGCACCGTGGCGCGGCTTGTTCAGCGGTCTCATTAAGGCTGCGTCAGTCAAGAACACCAAGGACGTTTCTGCAGATTTTGCAGACAACATTCCGTTCTCGGGTCGTCCATACAAGATTAAATCTTGGAGTCCTGATCAAATCGTGTTCGTGCCAAACGACAAGTATTGGGGCACAGACAAGGCTGTCACCAAGAAATTCGTAATGGTGCCGAAGGCTGATAGCGATACAGAAATCGCAGCAATCAAGGCTGGTGAAGTTGACTTCATTTACCCACAATTCTTCGCAGGTATCGAAGAAGCGGTAAAGCAAGACAACATTCAGTCTCAGATCGACTACGGCGGCGACTACGAAGGTTTCTACTTCCAACAGAAGTGCGGACCATTCGCAGATCCAAACTTCCGTGCAGCCTTCTCGATGTCAATTGATCGTGACGCATTGTTCCAGCAGATCTACATCCCGCTCGGCGGTAAAGAGTTGCTTCAGTGCGGTCCGATGGTTCCTGGGCCGTATTGCGTTGGCGACGAGTTCGCCAATAGCTATGACCCTGCAGGAGCAGAAGCATTGCTTACAGAAAATGGTTGGACAAAGGGTGCCGATGGATACTGGATTGACCCAAGTGGCAAAGTTCCAGACATTCGTTGGATCATCAACACAGGCAATACACGTCGTGAAAGCACCCAGGCTTATTTGATTCCGTTGCTTAATGCAGCTGGTTTCAAAGTGCGTGCAGACAACTGCGACGCGGCTTGTTACTTCCAGCAGCGTCTCCCGGCATTGGACTACGACATGGCGATGTACATCAGTACAGCACCACCAGATCCTGCTTACGTAACGGCGAGCTTTGCTTGTGACCTCATCCCAACTGAAGCCAATGGCAACATTGGTCAGAACAGCCAGGGATGGTGTAACACAGAGGCATCAGATCTGCTCTATGCGGCAGACGTCGATGCTGATGCGACAACTCGTGCAGAAAAAGTAAAACAGGTTCTTGCGCTTATGGCGAAAGATCATGTGATGTTGCCTTTGATGCAGTTCCCGAAGTCGGGCTTCGCACGTACAGATAAGGTCGGCGGTCCATGGAACGGCGAACTCAACAACTACGCTGCGTTCAACAACATTCATCTCTGGCAAGACCTTGACGGTGATGGACAAGTTGTTGCAGGTGCTGAGCAGTGGCCAGAGTGTCTTAACCCAATCACTGAGTGTGCAAACTCTTCGTGGATGGTTTGGACAACTGCATTCCAGGTAATGCCAGGTGCCTACGCAACTACCAATGATGGTAAGTACGTAGTTACAAACCTGCTTACTGGTGAAGCGAAGGTTGAAATTAAGAGCTAGTTGCTCTTGATTAGTAGTTATTCACGGATAGGTGCGTCGATTCGGTTTTGACCGGGTCGGCGCACCTTTCGTGTCTTGTTTCTCTAATTTTCGGGAGTTTTGTGATTTTTATTGCTGGCGCCCATCGGTAAGGCTGTAGCTAATGCTTCGCTACGTTCTTCGTCGATTGGCATGGTCGATACCCACCTTGTTGATAGTCACTTTTCTTGTCTATCTGGCATTGCGAATCGGCACAGATCCAGTTGCCAGCTACAAGCGCGTAAATCCTCGTGCCACACGTGCAAAAGTTGCTGAATACATCGATGTAAACGGTTTAGATCCGAATTTTGTTCAAGGATATTTCAAATGGCTTAGGAATTTCATCACCGGTGAGTGGCCACGAAGCATCAAAGGTCGTCGTGAAGTTTGGCCCGCCCTCAAAGATGCGATGGCTAATACTTTGCGCCTAGGTACGGCGGCTACAGTCGTCGGCATTTTTTTCGGATTGATCGCTGGAGTTTTCGCGGCACTTCGCCCAGGCGGCAAACGAGATGTGTTTATCAACACGAGTGCTTTTGTCGGTATTTCAGTTCCGCCATTTATTAGCGCGATAATGTTTCAACTTTTGTTTGCGGTCTATTGGCAAAAGTGGTTTGGTGAGAGTCTGTTTCCGACTTCGGGTGTTTACCCAGCGGGGCACACTGGTTTTGACCTCTTTTTGATGCTGAAGTTTATGGTTCTTCCGACCTTGGTCGTAGCGATTCAGATTATTGCGACTTACAGCCGATATATGCGATCGTCTTTGCTGGATGTCTTGAACTCGGACTATATGCGTACCGCACGCTCGAAAGGTATCAGCGAGCGTCGGGTGTTAGTCAAGCACGGCATGCGAAATGCGTTGATTCCGGTAGTGACCATCGCCGCGCTTGATGTGGGCTCGATTGTCGGCGGTCTGATCATCACAGAGAATATTTTTTCATATCCGGGTATGGGTCTTTATTTTTTGAAATCGTTTGGTGAGGGAGACTTTCCACTTTTGATGCCCTGGATGGTAGTGATCGTGGCATCAGTTTTGTTTTTCAATTTGATCGCCGATATTTCTTATGCCTGGCTAGATCCGAGAATTCGTCTTGAGTAAGCAAAGCCCCAACATTCTTTCGCCACGCCAGATGGCGTTTCGTCGATTCGTCTCACACCGCGCAGCTGTAATTAGCTGCGCGATTATCGCGTTACTGACAATTTTCGTGATTCTCGCACCGCTCACGGCACGTTACGGGGTTAATGATTCGGTACAAGGCCCGCCAAACTCATTTTTGAATCCTCGCTCCAATGCGTGGTTGGGTACTGATGACATTGGTCGGGATCTTTACAGTCGTTTGATTTACGGCGTTCGAGTTTCGTTGTTAATCGGTCTGGCGAGTGCCGTCATCTCGGTGACTCTTGGTGCCCTCGTAGGCGCAGTTGCCGGCTTTCGGGGTGGCAAGTTCGACGACATTATGATGCGAGTGACTGACTTATTTTTGGCATTTCCGTTTTTGGTGACTTTGTTGGTTGTGCGAAATGTTCTCGGTGCGCTGCCATGGTTGCGTCCAATTACAGGCGACATGAGTTCAGTTCGTTTCATCATTGTGCTATTCGGCCTATTCGGATGGATGGGTGTCGCGCGTATCGTTCGTGGACAAGTTTTATCGCTTAAAGAAAGAGAATTCGTCGAAGCTGCCCGCGCTGTTGGTGCTTCACGGCGCTACATAATCGCACGACACCTTCTACCGAACTCGGTCGGACCGATCATGGTCGCGCTCACCTTCTCGGTAGTTGGAGCAATTATCGGCGAGTCAACGCTGGCGTTCTTCGGTTACGGGCCACAAGCAGGTGACGGTGCAACTTCACTTGGCATTTTGGTTGGCGCTGCCAAGGGCGCAGTGCAAACAGGCTATTGGTGGCTAGCAGTGTTTCCTTGCTTGATGTTGATCGTCATCGCTCTCAGCATCAATTTCATCGGCGATGCTCTTCGTGACGCAACAGACCCTCGTCTCGATCGAGGGGTGTGATGGCCGAGAAAGTTTTAGAGATTCGTGACCTGCATGTCACTTTTGATACGCCTTCCGGACCACTCGAAGCAGTTCGTGGCATCGACCTGGATGTCTCTTCGGGAGAGTTGCTTGGTGTAGTAGGCGAATCGGGTTCGGGAAAGTCGGTTACATTTTTGGCCACAATGGGGCTGTTGCCAGCCCGCGCGAGAGTCACTGGCTCGGTGATGCTTTCAGGTCAGCAGTTAATTGGCGCGTCGGCAAAGCAATTGAGATCAGTTCGAGGTCGTTTGTTGTCGATGATCTTTCAAGATCCTCTTTCAGCGTTGAACCCAGTGCACCGAATTGGTGACCAGATTGGTGAAATGCTGCGTTCACACCAAAACCTGTCGACTCATGAGGCTGCAAAGCGCGCAATCGAGCTGCTCGACATCGTGGGTATTCCGCAACCAAGCGATCGTGCGCGTCAGTATCCTCATGAGTTCTCGGGTGGTATGCGACAACGAGTCGTAATCGCGATTGCAATTGCAAACAACCCGAAGGTGCTAATTGCAGATGAACCAACTACCGCCCTCGATGTGACGGTGCAAGCTCAGATTCTTGAAGTAATTGAGCGAGTGCAAGAACGCTTCGGTACTGCAGTGGTTTTGATTACTCATGATCTTGGAGTTATTGCTCGGGTTGCCGATCGCGTAAATGTCATGTATGCGGGGCGCAATGTCGAGCAAGGCACGATCGATAGCCTCTTTGATCATCCGAGCCATCCGTATACGCGTGGATTGTTGGCGTCGTTACCGCGACCAGGGAAGCAACGCCTAAAGCCGATTACTGGATTTCCGCCGAACATGCTTAATCCACCTAGCGGATGTGCGTTTCACACGCGTTGCGAATACGCAGGCGACATTTGCAAAGGTGAATTGCCAAACCTTGTTAGCTTTGGCGATCTTGAAACGGCATGCGTAAGAGCGCGTGAACTGCCAAAGAGTGAGAGTTTCGCATGAGTGAAAATCTATTAAGTGTTACTAATCTGGTAAAGAATTTTGAACTTCGAGTCAACAATGGCGCGCGTCGGAAGAAGCGGATTGTTCAAGCGGTAACAAATGTTTCGTTTCATGTTGGTCGGGGTCAGACACTTGGATTAGTAGGCGAGTCGGGGTCAGGCAAGACCACGGTTGGTCGCTGCATTTTGCGTTTGATCGAACCGACGTCCGGGACGGTCGAATTTGAAGGCCAGGACCTTGGTGCACTTAATTTTGAAGAATTGCGAGCGCTGCGAAGAAAGATGCAGATTGTCTTTCAAGATCCGTTCGCGTCGCTTGATCCAAAGATGACGATTGGGGCGTCAATCTCAGAGCCGCTCATTGTTCAAAATGTTCCGGGCGACCACACCGACAAAGTTATTGAGTTACTAGAGCTTGTCGGTCTTTCTGCCGATCACGCGCAGAGATTTCCTCATGAGTTTTCAGGTGGACAGCGGCAACGCATCGGAGTTGCTCGAGCGCTGGCTCTGAATCCGGCTTTGATTGTTTTGGACGAGCCGGTTTCGGCGCTCGACGTAAGCATTCAAGCTGGAGTTATCAATCTCTTCGAAGACCTACAGGCAAGACTCGGAATGAGCTATATCTTCATCGCGCACGATCTTTCGGTCGTTCGTCATATTGCTGATCGTGTAGCGGTAATGTATCTCGGCAAAATTGTGGAGATCGGTGAACAGCAAGATGTCTATGAACATCCGACTCATCCATATACAAAAGCACTCTTGTCGGCTGTGCCGTTGCCTGATCCGAAAACAGAAAGATCACGTCATCGCATCATGCTTGAAGGTGATGTGCCATCACCAGTAAACCCGCCGTCTGGATGTCGGTTCAGGACTCGCTGTTGGAAGGCCCAAGATGTGTGTGCTCAAGAAGAGCCGATGCTCACGATTCGACCCAGTGGTCAAATGTCAGCGTGCCATTTCCCAGAGTCTTAAAGGTAGAATTTTGGCGTGCGAAACATAGTCACCTATATCACGATTGTGATCAATGTTCTGGCGATGATCTCAATGATCGTCGGCGTTTTATTGCATAGCGGTCGTGGCGGTGGCTTGTCTGACATGTTTGGCGGTGGTGGTGGGGCGGCCCTCGGTTCAGCGGCTGCCGAACGTAACCTCAACAGAATAACTACGGTTTTGGCGCTTGTATGGGTGATT
>RFMT01000414.1 GCA_009927565.1 Acidimicrobiia bacterium | reverse complement strand
GGCATCGCTTGTCGAGTTGCGTCGCGTGCGCGATCTTGCGCCATATCTTGGTCAACGAATCACTGCAAAAATTCTTGAACTCGATCGTCAACGCAACAACGTCGTGCTTTCGCGTCGTGCGCTGCTCGAAGAGAGTCAAAAGGGTACACAGACGGATTTTCTCGAAAACATCGCAGTTGGCGAAGTTCGTACGGGTCGCATCTCGAGTGTCGTTGCATTCGGCGCGTTTGTCGATCTTGGTGGCATGGATGGATTGATCCACGTTTCTGAACTCTCATGGAAGCATGTCGACAATCCAGGCGCAGTCGTCAAGATCGGCGATGAAGTCTCGGTTAAGGTTCTTGAAATTGATCGTGAGCGCGATCGAATCTCGCTCTCGTTGAAGGCAACACAGCAAGATCCATGGCAAGAGTTTGCATCAAGTCACCAAGTTGGTCAGTTGGTTTACGGTCGAGTTACGAAACTCGTGCCATTCGGTGGTTTTGTGCAAGTCGGCGATGGCATCGAAGGTCTAGTTCATATCTCAGAAATGTCGACGCATCATGTTGAAGCCCCTGAACAAGTAGTCACACCTGGTGAAGAGCTTTGGGTGAAGATTATTGATCTTGATCTTGCTCGTCGACGAATCAGTTTGTCGATCAAGCAAGCCGCCGAAGGCGGAGAGTTGGCCGAAGAATATCGTGGTCAGTTTCAGACCGATGATCAGGGCAACTGGGTCAGCGGTGATGATTCAACTCGAGAGTCGGCTTGGGCAGAGTTCTTTGATCCAAATGCTGCACCTGCAGACGCAACGAAGACTACAGAAGAACCAAGCGCTGGCTGATTAAAAACTCAGTTTTAGATACGGTGAGTATCTGATGATTCTCATTGGACTAACTGGTGGTATTGGTTCGGGTAAATCTGAAGTTGCCCGTATGTTGACCGAGCGTGGCGCTGAGGTTATTGACGCCGATTTGATCGTGCGCGAATTGCAACGGCCTGGCGCTGAAGTTTACGAAAAGATGGTTGAGCTATTCGGTCCAGAGGTAGTTGGCGCCGACAAATCGCTAGACCGGACAGCAATTGCCAAAAAGGTCTTTGCTGATGAGTCATTGCTGAAGACTCTTAATCAGTTGATTCATCCGATTGTTCGACGAGTTATGAACGAGCGAGTTGAAAGCTTTCGCAATACCGACAAAATCGTCGTTCTTGATATTCCGTTACTCGTCGAAAATCCGCGCGAAGGGCTCGATGGCGTACTCGTGGTCGACCTTGACAGTGAGCTTGCAGTTAAGCGATTGGTTGAGCAACGAAACATGAACGCCGAAGACGCTCGAGCACGTATCGCCAAACAGGCCACGCGCGAGCAACGACTAGCACTCGCAAATCATGTCATCGACAATTCGGGTGATCGTGATGCGCTATTGCAAAAAGTTGAACTCGCTTGGTTGTGGATCAAATCGCTGAAATGATTGATCGCAAGTTTGTTGTTGAGTCTCCGTTTCAGCCAGCAGGCGATCAACCCGAGGCGATTGCAAAGCTCGCCGCAGGAGTTAAGCGCGGTGACCGCTTTCAAACATTGTTGGGTATCACTGGCTCTGGTAAGTCAGCAACGATCGCCTGGACGATCGAGCAGGTACAGCGACCGACATTGATATTGGCTCCGAACAAATCTCTCGCAGCCCAACTAGCTCAAGAGATGCGGGAGTTCTTTCCAAATAATCGAGTTGAATACTTCGTTAGCTACTACGACTATTACCAGCCTGAAGCGTATATTGCGTCAAGCGACACGTTTATTGAAAAAGACTCGTCGATAAATGACGAAATCGATCGCTTGCGACATTCGGCAACAGCAGCGCTACTGACTCGTCGCGACACGATTGTTGTTGCGTCGGTGAGTTGTATCTACGGTATGGGTGACCCGGGCGAGTATCGCGGAAATCTTCTAGAGCTTCATACCGGAGTTGATTATGACCAACGAAGTATTTTGTCTCGACTTGTCGAACTTCAATATGACCGCAATGACATGACACTTGGTCGAGGAAACTTTCGAGTGCGGGGCGACACCATCGAGGTGCATCCGGCGTATGACGAAACCGTCACACGCTTTGAAATGTTCGGTGACACGGTGGAGAGAATCACCATAGTTGATCCGCTCACGGGTGAGACTCTGCGCGACTTGAGCGAAGTAGTTATATTTCCGGCAACACATTATGTTGCTGGTGAAGAGCGAATGCGTGTTGCAATGCTCAACATTGAGGCTGAACTTGCTGAACAGTTAAAGGTATTCCAAGCGCAAAACAAACTTTTGGAGGCTCAGCGCATCAGAATGAGAACGATGTTTGATCTCGAGATGATGAAAGAAGTCGGTTACTGCAATGGCATCGAGAATTATTCGATGCATATTGACGGCCGACAGCCCGGAGAGCCTCCATTTACTCTTCTTGACTATTTTCCCAAAGATTATTTGCTCGTAATTGACGAAAGTCATGTCGCCGTACCGCAACTTCATGGACAGTTTGCTGGTGATAGAAGCCGAAAACAAACGTTGGTTGAATACGGTTTCCGACTTCCTTCGGCAATGGATAATCGTCCACTTCGTTTCGAAGAAACCATGGAACGCCTGAATCAATGTATTTTTCTTTCGGCAACCCCGGCAAAATTCGAAATCGAACTTAGTGACCAAGTTGTTGAACAAATCGTGCGTCCGACCGGCTTGGTCGACCCAGAAGTCATCGTCAGGCCGACCAAAGGTCAGATCGATGACTTGATTGAGATGATTAAATCAAAGACCGCTCAGGGTGATCGAACCCTCGTGACTACATTGACGAAAAAGATGTCCGAAGATTTGTCTGAATATTTGATCGAACAAGGTCTTCGGGTCAGATACCTGCATTCAAACATCGACACTATTGAGCGAATTGAAATATTGCGGGCGCTTCGGTTGGGTGAGTTCGACGTCTTGGTCGGCATCAATCTTTTGCGAGAGGGTCTCGACCTGCCCGAGGTTTCACTTGTGGCAATTCTCGATGCCGACAAGCAGGGCTTCCTTCGTAGTCAGACATCTTTGATTCAGATGATTGGACGCGCGGCACGAAATGTGGACGGTCAGGTAATTATGTATGCCGACAACCGAACAGATGCAATGGAGTATGCGATTTCCGAGACTGCACGACGCCGACAACTGCAGATTGCCTACAACTTGAAGCACGGCATTGACCCGCAAACTGTGCGCAAGGCCATTGGTGACATCTTGTCGGTATTGCGACCAAGCAACACCGCACCAATGCCCGGAAAGGGTAAACGAAAAGACCACGAACGCGACAAGGTTGTTCGCGAACTTCGGGCGTTGCCTGAAAATGAACTTGCGCGCTTAATCATGACCCTAGAAGAAGAGATGAATTTGGCCGCCGAAGAACTGCGATTTGAGTATGCCGCACGTCTCAGGGATGAAATCAAAGAACTGAAGCGTGAGTTGAGAGATGCTCACTAACACTTTGTAGCCTGCCTGTGATGGCTAATCAGATAGTTGTGCGTGGTGCTCGCGAGCACAATCTAAAGAACATAAGCGTCGAGCTACCTCGTGACAAGTTGATTGTGTTGACGGGGCTCTCTGGTTCGGGTAAATCGAGTCTGGCATTTGACACGATTTATGCCGAAGGTCAGCGTCGCTACGTCGAGTCGCTCAGTTCTTATGCGCGTCAATTCTTGGGACAAATGGATAAGCCAGATGTTGACTTGATTGACGGTTTGTCGCCAGCGATTTCAATAGACCAAAAATCATCTTCACGCAATCCGAGATCGACAGTTGGCACGATTACCGAGGTCTACGACTATTTACGTCTCCTGTATGCGCGCATCGGCATTCAGCATTGCTCGCGTGACATGACACGACTATCACGTCAAACTCCGCAACAAATCGTTGATCGAATTATGAAATTTGAAGAAGGTACACGTTTTCAAATTTTGGCGCCAGTGGTTCGAGGTAGAAAAGGTGAGTACGACACGTTGTTGCAAGAACTGGCATCGCAAGGCTTTTCTCGTGCTCGCGTTGACGGTGAGGTCATTGAGATCAGCGAGTTTTTGAAGAAACCAACAAGGTTGGCGAAATACGAACAACATCAAATTGACATTGTTGTCGATCGCTTGGTTCGTCGCGATGGTATTACACGGCGGTTGACCGATTCGCTTGAAACTGCATTGCGCTTGGCAAATGGGGTCGCCGAGATTGAAGTTGTTGACGGTGGAGAGCCGATCACGTTCAGCCAACACTTGGCCTGCCCGAAATGCGGCACGAGTTACGAAGAACTAGCACCAAGAAATTTCTCGTTTAACTCGCCGTTTGGCGCGTGCGCAAACTGTCTGGGCCTTGGCACGAAGTACGAAGTAGATGTCGAACTCGTAGTGCCCGACCCGAATTTGAGCATAAATGAGGGTGCAATTGCGCCCTGGCGATCTGCCCACACGCAATATTTCACACGGATGCTTGAGGCCGTTGCCGACCGATTTGATATTGATCTCGACAAGAAGTGGTCGAAACTTTCACCCAAAGCACAGAAGATTGTGATGAGCGGCGTCGATGACAACATGATGGTCAAATATCGCAATCGTTATGGTCGAACCCGTGAGTACAGCACTTCGTATGAAGGCGTAATACCGTGGATCAAACGCCGTCATGAAAGTGCCGAGAGTGATAACGCTCGTGAACAGTTTGAAAGCTATATGCGTGAAGTACCTTGCCCGTCGTGCAAGGGTGCTCGACTAAAGCCAGAATCTTTGGCCGTTCTGGTCGAAGGAAAACATATTTCACAAGTTTGCGACTTGTCGATTGGTGAGTCGGCGAAGTTTCTCGCAGATCTTGAACTTTCAGACCGTGATTCGATGATCGCTGAGCGAATCACGAAAGAAATCAACGCACGACTTGGCTTTTTGTTAGATGTCGGTCTTGACTATCTGACACTTTCTCGAGCCGCCGGCACTCTTGCAGGCGGAGAAGCACAGCGAATTCGCTTGGCAAGTCAAATTGGATCTGGGCTTGTTGGCACGCTTTATGTTTTAGATGAACCGAGTATTGGTTTGCATCAGCGAGACAATCATCGGTTGATTGAAACACTGCAGCGATTGCGCGATCTAGGCAACACGGTGATTGTCGTTGAGCACGATGAAGACACGATCAGGTCAAGTGACTGGTTGGTGGACATCGGTCCAGGTGCTGGTGAGCATGGGGGGCAGGTCGTCTACAGCGGTCCGGTCAAGGGTGTGCTCAAAGTCAAAGACTCGATTACAGGTCAATATCTCTCAGGACAACGAAGAGTAGATGTGCCTGCAATTCGCCGTAAGCCTGGCAAAGATTTTCTAACAATCCGCGGTGCGCGCGAACATAATCTCAAAAATTTGAACGTGAAAATACCTCTTGGATGTTTCGTCGCAGTAACCGGGGTTTCGGGCAGTGGTAAAAGCACGCTGATTCGCGACATTTTGTTGCCTTCACTGATGCAAAAAATTTACAAATCAAAAGATGCACCAGGGAGACACACAGGCGTTGATGGCGTGATGCACCTTGACAAAGTAATTGACATGGATCAATCACCAATTGGGCGAACTCCTCGCTCGAATCCAGCGACTTATACGGGGGTCTTTGACGATATTCGAAAGCTATTTGCGTCGACTCCCGAAGCAAAGGTTCGCGGATATCAACCGGGTCGTTTCAGTTTCAATGTGCCGGGTGGACGTTGCGAAGCGTGTTCTGGTGATGGAACCCTCAGAATTGAAATGCACTTTTTGCCCGATGTATATGTGCCGTGCGAAGTTTGCAAAGGTGCTCGATACAACCGAGACACTCTGGACATCACATTTAAGGGCAAGAACATTGCCGAGATACTCGATATGCCTATCGGTGATGCAGTTGATTTTTTTGTAAATCAGCCTCGCATCTCGCGACACATGCAAACATTCGTAGATGTTGGCTTGGCGTACGTGCGCCTAGGTCAATCGGCGCCGACTCTTTCTGGTGGTGAGGCTCAACGCGTGAAGCTTGCGAGTGAACTTTCAAAGCGAAGTACGGGGCGGACTATCTATCTGCTCGATGAGCCGACGACCGGTCTGCATTTTGAAGATGTGCGTCGATTGTTGATCGTTCTGGCAAGACTGGTCGAGTCTGGCAATACTGTCTTGGTGATCGAGCACAACTTGGATGTAATCAAATCTGCCGATTGGGTTATTGATCTCGGTCCTGAGGGTGGTAGCGGAGGTGGTTTGGTTGTTGCTGAGGGTTCTCCGGAAGATGTCGCAAAAGTCAAGGGATCACACACGGGTAGATACTTGGCGCAAATCTTGAATGAGTCGAAGACAGTTAAGACTAAAACGACTGCGAAGAAATAGTCCGCGTTTATGCAACGGCCATCGGGTGTAATTCCTGAGACGCCCGGTTCATATCAATTTAAAGATGCTGCAGGCAGGGTGATCTACGTTGGCAAGGCCAACAATTTGCGCGCCCGTATTAACAGCTACTTCGCCAAGGTTGAAAGTTTGCATCCGCGAACAGGCAGCATGGTTGAAGCGGCTCAAACTGTCGAGTGGATAGAAGTGCGCAATGAAGTAGAAGCGTTGATTCTTGAACACAGTTTGATCAATAGATTTTCGCCCCGATTCAATATTCGCCTTCGTGATGATAAGAGTTACCCGTTTTTGGCTGTCACAATCGACGAGCAATGGCCACGGGCGATGGTGATGCGAGGTCGCAAGCGGAAAGGTACAAAATACTTCGGCCCCTATCCCCACGCTTGGGCAATTCACGAGACCCTCGACTTGCTTTTGAAAACCTTTCCGATTCGAACATGTTCATCGGCAACATTTAAGCAACACGAGAGACTCGGCCGACCATGTTTACTTTTTCATATTGAAAAATGCTCGGGCCCATGCGTCGGGTCTGTGACAGCAGAAACCTACAGCAATTTCGTTGGTGATTTTCTGCAAGTTATGGACGGTGAGAGTGACTCGGTTGTCACACGACTTGAAGAGCAGATGGCCGAAAGTTCTCGTTCACAAGATTTTGAACGCGCGGCGAAATATCGAGATCAACTCGAAGCAATCAAACTTGCTCTCGAGCGCCAG
>RFMT01000404.1 GCA_009927565.1 Acidimicrobiia bacterium | reverse complement strand
CTTTGTGCGAAAAGGGCGGGTTGTCGGGCGCAAAGGCTTTATTGTTGACAAAGTTGAAGACGTTTCTAGTTCAGGTTTGGCAGCTCTTGTCGTTGAGCGATTTTATGACGATGCCCCAATTTTGGGACTTCCAAAAATCGTGGTGTTGCCGATCGAACCAGACCGCAAAGAACTTCTAGAACAGTGGCTAACACAGACCCGAAGTACAAAAGTCGAGATTCGGGTACCTCATCGCGGCGATAAGCGCGAGTTACATGAGTTAGTGACACTGAATGCCAAACAAGAATTGAATCGCCACCGTCTGCGTCGTGCGGCCGATCACACAGCGCGTTCGCGTGCGTTGAGCGAATTACAACAATTGCTTGAATTACCGGAGGCACCACTTCGTATCGAGTGTTACGACATGGCCCATCTTCAAGGCACCGATTATGTGGGCTCGATGGTCGTGCTTGAAGACGGTCTGCCCCTCAAGCGTGATTATCGAAAATTCAAGATCAAGAGCGGGCAAGGCAACGACGACTACGCGGCGATGCGTGAGGTATTAACTCGTCGGCTTAGCGCCTACATAAAGGAGCGCGATCAACCAATAAATGAGCGCGGTGAACGACCGGGCAAATTTTCTTATGCGCCACAACTTCTATTGGTCGATGGCGGCAAAGGTCAATTGAGCATCGCCGAACAGGTGATTCACGATCTTGGTCTTGAACACGAGATACCTGTTGCGTCGCTGGCGAAAAGACTTGAAGAAGTTTTTATCCCTGGTCGAAGTGAGCCAGTAGAAGTACCACGAGGAAGTGATGCACTCTTCATGTTGCAGGTAATTCGCGACGAGGCGCATAGATTTGCCAATCGGTTTCATCGCGAATTGCGCGGTAAGCGGATGACCAAAAGTGAACTTGATGGCATCTCGGGTTTAGGACCAGCGAGGATCAAAAAGCTTGTTGCCGCACTCGGTGGAGTCAAGGAAGTCAAGAATGCCACTCGCGAACAATTGTCTGAGTTGAAATGGTTGCCCAAAAGTACGGCTGACGCTGTTTATGAGCGGTTTCATTCAGTACCGAACATCGAGTCTTAGATAGCCTGAACAACGATGGCTGACATTCTTCTAATTGCGGGCCTCTCTGGAGCAGGGCGGTCGCAGGCTGCAGACGATTTAGAGGATTTGGGCTGGTTCGTAGTTGACAATATGCCAACTGAACTGATTGACAAAGTAGTTGAGATTGCGTCTGCAGGTGAGTCGTTGTCCAAGTTGGCCCTTGTTGTTGGCACACCGACTGCCCAGGTGGGCGCAATCGCAGTTCTTAAGCGTATGCGAACCAGCGGACATCGAGTTCGAATGTTGTTCTTGGACGCTACGAACACCGAATTGATCAAGCGTTATGGTGCAACGAGACGTAAGCATCCACTTGCCGAAGGAAAATCAGGCGTTGAAGACGCCATCGCTAAAGAACGTTCGATGCTTGAGCCTGTCAAAGCCGAAGCAGACCTAGTCATCGACACCACAAACCTTACGATTCATCAGCTGAAGTCACAGTTGGGTGAATTGTTCACCGAAGATGGTGTCCTTGATGCAATGCAAATATCAGTCGTCTCATTTGGATACAAGCACGGTTTACCGCTCGACGTTGACCTTGTGTTCGACGTCAGATTCTTACCGAATCCTCATTGGGACGAGAATCTTCGACCACTTTCGGGGCTTGACGAACCGGTGCGAGATTATGTGATGGCTCAAGATCTTTCAGAAAAATTTCTTGATCAACTCGCACAAATGTTGAAATTGCTTTTGCCGGCTTACAAAGCAGAGGGGAAGAGTTATCTGACGGTTGCGATTGGGTGCACAGGTGGTCGTCATCGCTCTGTAGTTATCGCTGAGCAATTGAAAAATTGGCTGATCCAAAGTGGCCAGAATCCCCGAGTGACGCATCGCGACATTTCTCGCTAAATCGTCGATCTGACTAAGATTCGACTATGACATTACGAGTTGGTATTAACGGTTTTGGTCGCATCGGACGTAATTTTTATCGAGCACTAACCCAATCGGATTCCGACATTGAAATTGTCGCTGTGAACGACCTTGGCGCTGTCAAGACGATGGCGCATTTACTTAAATACGACTCGGTGCTCGGTGTATTGCCGAACAAAATCGATGCAACCGATGAAGGCATCAGCATTGATTCGAAGATTCTTAAAGTCTTGTCTAAACGCGATCCGAAAGAACTTGGCTGGGGAGCGCTCGGCGTAGACGTTGTAATTGAATCGACTGGTTTTTTTACTGATCGTGACAAGGCAGCTGCACATTTGGAAGCGGGAGCGAAGTGTGTGGTCGTTTCTGCGCCTGCGACAAATGCGGACGCAACTTTCGTTTATGGCGTCAATCACAAAGACTTTGATCCGAAAAAACACAAAGTTGTTTCCAATGCGAGTTGCACAACCAACTGCTTTGTGCCCTTAGTAAAGGTTTTAGATGATGCGTTTGGTGTTGAAAATGGTCTAATGACAACCATTCATGCATACACCGGTGATCAATCGATTGTCGATGGACCTCACAGTGACTTGCGCCGTGCAAGGGCGGCAGCGATAAACATAATTCCGACCAGCACCGGTGCGGCGCGAGCAACGAGCTTGGTCATGCAATCAATGAAGGGAAAACTCGACGGCACCTCACTGCGCGTGCCTGTGCCGACAGGTTCGATAACCGATTTCGTCGCTAATCTCAAAAAGCCTGCGACAATCGACGAAATTAATTCGGCATATAAGGCAGCCGCCAATGGTCCGCTAAAAGGCATTCTCGAATATTGCAGTGATCCGATCGTTTCCAGTGACGTTGTAACAAATCCACATAGTTGTGTATTCGACAAAGATCTGACCATGAGTATGGGCTCGCTAGTAAAGGTTTTGGGCTGGTATGACAATGAATGGGGTTATTCCAATCGCTTAGTCGACATGACTACATACATTGGGGCTGCACTTAGTCGCTAAATGATCGCGCAATTAGAGGATCTTGGCGACTTGCACGGCAAAACCGTGCTTGTACGCACTGATTTCAATGTGCCGATGTCAGGACCCGACGATAATCGAGCAATCGTTGACGATTTTCGAATCCGAAGTTCTCTTGAGACCTTGAATTGGCTAACCAGTAACGGTGCAAAGGTTATTTGTGCCACGCACCTTGGACGTCCAAAAGGAAAACCAGTTGCAAAGTACGCGATTGACCCAATACGCAAGCGATTAAATGAACTTGCGCCAGAAGTGACACTTCTCGAGAACTTGCGATTTGACGAAGGAGAAGAGTCGAATGACCCGAAGTTTGTTGAAAAGCTTATTCAAGGTATAGATCTTTATGTCAATGACGCGTTCGGAGCAACACATCGAGCGCATGCATCTATAGTCGGCCCACCGAAGTCGCTACCGTCTGCTGCCGGTCGCTTGTTGCAGCGCGAACTTCAAGTGTTAGAACAGATGCGCTCCAACCCGAAACGTCCGTTTGTCGCAGTTCTCGGAGGGGCAAAAATTAGCGACAAATTAGGTGTCGTCGAATCTCTGATGAAAGTCGTTGACGAGCTTGTCATTGGTGGTGGAATGTGCTTCACCTTTCTTGCTGCGAAAAACTTGCCAATCGGAGATTCGCTTTGTGAACGTGATCAGATCGATGCTTGCAAAGAATTGATGTCAAGTGACGTGCCAATTCATTTGCCTGAAGATATTGTCGGCCTTGATGGTCGAGGTGAGTTCGCAACTTTCGGAGTGCGGCTACCCGAAGGTGCAAAAGGTTTGGACATAGGCCCGGGTACTGCGGCTGCGTTTGCCGACATAATCATGAATGCTCGAAGCGTTTTTTGGAACGGACCAATGGGAATGTTCGAAGATTCTCGATTTGCATCGGGTACACGAACCATTGCGCAAGCAATGGCCGACACGAAGGCCTTTACGGTTGTTGGTGGTGGAGACTCGGCAGCGGCGTTAGCGCAGTTTAAATTGGAAAGCGAAGTTGACCATGTCTCGACTGGAGGCGGAGCGTCGTTAGAGTTTCTTGAGCTTGGTGACTTGCCGGGCCTAGCTGCATTAAGAGGAGCACCGAATGTCAAATGAGACTCGCAAGCCGATAATCAGCGGCAATTGGAAGATGAATCACAATCATTTTGAAGCGATTCAATGTGTGCAGAAACTTGCGTATCTTTTGACCAAAGATGACTTTGCTGCGGTCGATGTGACGATACATCCACCGTTCACAGATTTGCGCAGTGTGCAAACTTTGATCGATGCTGATGAACTTAAATTTTTTCTTGGGGCACAGCACTGTCATGAATCTGACTCGGGTGCGTTTACTGGCGAAGTATCCGCAGCGTTTCTTGCGAAGTTAAATGTCAATTTTGTGATTGTTGGCCATAGCGAGCGTCGTGAAATCTATGGTGAGTCAAATGAACTCATTCAAAGCAAGATTGTTGCAATTCAAAAGAATAAAATGATGCCGATCGTGTGTGTTGGCGAAACACTGGCAGAACGGGAGGCGGGCGAGACTTACGACAAAGTGCTCGGTCAGTTGCGAAGTGCCCTAGAAAAACGCACGGCCGAACAAATCAAATCGATGGTGATCGCATATGAACCAATTTGGGCAATCGGAACAGGAAAAACCGCGACGGCTGACGACGCTCAACGAGTGATCAGTGCGATCCGCGAAGAGATTGCCAAAATCAGTTCAGCGACTGTCGCAAGTTCAATTCGACTTCAATACGGCGGCAGTGTAAAGGCGAGCAACATAGTAGAGATTATGTCGCAGCCTGATATTGATGGTGTCTTGGTTGGTGGTGCGAGCCTTGATGCAGCCGAGTTCGCCAGAATTTGCCAATATCGCCTGAGGGCGAGTAACTAGTTCGTATGTGAACGAAAAGTGTTAAGATTGAGATATTAAAGGTCATTCTGGCCTTTACCTAATTCGACGGGGAGGTCGGAGAGTGAGAAAAACCACAAAAGTGGCTCGTCTTGCTGCAGCACTTGTAACCGTGTCATTAATTGGCGCGGCGTGCGGTGGCAGTGACGACGAAGCCGCAGTAGAAGAAGCGCCAGTCGAGGAAACTACGGCTGTTAGCTACCCAACAAGTTTGGATGACTGCGCGAACGTTACATACGACTATGCCAAGCCAGCAACAACTGGTGGTATGACGATTACATACGACATCAATCCTGATGCCGTTTGGGATGATGGTTCTCCAATCACAG
>RFMT01000153.1 GCA_009927565.1 Acidimicrobiia bacterium | reverse complement strand
GATGGGAGATTTGAACTCCCGGCCTCCACGTCCCGAACGTGGCGCGCTACCAAGCTGCGCTAATCCCCGCGAACTCTGTAAATGAGTTTAAGGTTTGGTTTGAGCGTTGAGCACAGCCGAGCGAAGCGCGACGCGCAGGCCTAGCGCAGCTCGCATGCGACGACTGCACTAATCTAATTTGTCTTGCCCCTCAGCGCTCTCGGATTATTAACTGTCGTCACATACGGCACTTGGTTCTATGGCTTTGGCGTGCTGTTCACGAACTTGTCAAGTTTTCACGGCGTTTCGGCGAGCACGCTCGGCCTCACCTTCGGCGCGGCAAATTTAATTTCGGGTGTCGGCGCAGTGGCAACTGGTCGGCGCCTCGATGTATTTGGCCCGCGCGCCGTGCTCGGGGTGATCGGGCCGCTCGGGGCGATCGTTTATGGCGCGAGTTCGTTCGCCACAGGCACGACGTTTCTAGCGACATATGCACTCGGCGGCGGTCTGATTGGTGCCGCCGGTTTTTATTCGTTCACCCAACCATTGGCCGTGCGCGTGGCAAAGACCGACGCGACCCGCGCATTGACGCGACTCACAATTTGGGGTGCGTTCAGTTCGCCAATCATGATTCCGCTCACAGAAGTTTTGCGCGCCAATTACGGATGGCAAACCGCGGTGCGCCTGCCCGCCGCACTTACCGTGATTTTGTTTTTGTTCGCCGCGGCCGTGTGTCGCGTCGAGGCGACGAGCGTCGATGAACGGCCGACGCTATTTGGTTCGGTGCGCGAGGCGTTGAGCGATGCACGACTGCGA
This sequence comes from Acidimicrobiia bacterium, assembly GCA_009927565.1. GTDB lineage: Bacteria > Actinomycetota > Acidimicrobiia > Acidimicrobiales > Ilumatobacteraceae > BACL27. The sequence continues at coordinate 7,997 of RFMT01000153.1, read as the reverse complement.
TTTTTCACCGCGGCCGTGTTTCTCTCGTCGATTGCGATCAGCACGTTGCTTGTGTTTCAAGTGCCGACGATGACTTGGGCCGGCGCGTCGGCAGCCACCGCGGCGTTGCTCTCAAGTTTGCGCGGGTTGTTGCAACTCGCAGGGCGAATTCCGCTTGTGGCGGCGATCAACCGCTTTACCGCGCTACGTCTGCTGGTGATCACCCACTTTTTGCTCGGCGCCTCGGCGCTGTTCTTGCTCGGCAGCGGCACGGTCGCCCTGGCTCTCATATATATAGTGCTGGCCGGCGTGACGATCGGCGCGCATTCGGCGCTCGAGGGCGTGGTGGCGCGCGAAATCGTGCAACCGCAAGTGTTTGGCACGGTGATGGGTGGCATCGGTTTGATCGGCACGGTTGGTGGGTCGCTTGGCCCGATATTTGCAGGATCGCTGCGCGATCGGTTCGACTCGCCTGTCGCGCCAATGCTCATTGTCGTGGTCGTCGCGTGCCTCGCGGGCGTCGTTTTCGCTATTCGACCATCCAACGAACAAAACTTCCGAGCAACTCGATCGCATACACCAACACAAAAATCGTGATGATGATCGCGCCGACGGTGGCTTCGTCGAGCACGCGAATTGAACCGAGCAGCAAGAACCCGATGCCGCCGCCGCCGACGATGCCGAGCACTGTCGACGAACGTAAGTTGACGTCGAGCATGTAGAGCGTCTGGCTGACGAGGTTGGGCAACGCCTGGGGCACGACGGCCGAAAAAAATTCTTGCACGCGCGACGCGCCAGTGGCCGAGACACCTTCGCGGGGCGACTCTTGCACTTCTTCGAGCGCGTCGCCGATGAGTTTGGCCATGAAGGTTGCAGTGCCGAGCGAAAGCGCCAAGGTGCCGGGCACGGGGCCAAGACCCATGGCCGCCACGAAGAGCACGGCGACGATTAATTCGGGAAGTCCGCGAATCAACAACAAGATGCCGCGTGCCGCTGAAACCACCGCGCGACGGATGATTATGTTGCGCGCAGAAAGAATGCCGAACGGAATGGCGAGCACCAAGCCGAGCAGAGTTGCGGTGAAACCGATCGCCGTCGTTTCGAGCATGCCGACGATTATTTCTTCGCGCGCAAACGTGAAGTTGGGCGGAAACAATCTGCCGATGCTGCGAACCAGGTCGTCGCCATACTTATAGGCCGACAACAACGGCATTTCAATCGTGATCAGAGCGGCGATCAACAGCGCCACGAATGTGGCTGCTGCGGTCGTGCGCAACACGCGTTCGTAGACCCATGGCGGCGTGAGGCGACGCGTTGAAATTGCGGTATTGATCAGGCGTTGATCGCGCGCCACACGGGCCTGTGAGCGGGCGTTGAGTTTTTTGGGCATCGACAAGTGGTCGCCGATGATCGAGGCGCGCAGTCGCGTCGAAACAATTTCGATCAATGTGATCGTGACGAAAATTACCGAAACCGCGCTGATCGCGCGCTGATAGTCGATACCGCGCAATTCGGTTTGAATCAGAAACCCGACGCCACCCGCGCCGACAAAGCCGAGCACTGCCGACTCGCGCAAGTTGATATCGAGACGGTAGAGCGCAGTGCCGATGCACGACGGGCTGATTTGCGGAACGATCGTAGAGAGAATCGTCTGCCACTTGCCCGTGCCTGTCGACAACACGGCTTCACGCGGCGCATAGTCTGTGTTTTCAATTGCTTCAGTAAATAATTTGCCGATCATGCCGATCGAATGCAAGCCGAGGGCGATGATGCCCGGAAACGGCCCGATGCCGAGTGAAATTGAAAATACCGCCGCCAACACAAGCGTCGGAATTGCCCTGGTCAGCGTGATCACAGCGCGAGCGACTGCGAAGACAATCGGATGTGGCGTCGTGTTGCGAGCGGCGAGAAACGCCAGCGGAATACTCAGCGTCACGGCCAGTGTCGTGCCGATCAGGGCCATCCAGATTGTTTCGATTGTTGCTCGCAGCGCCTCGGGGAAGTTGTCCCAGATCGGCGGAAACATATAGGCGAGCAAATTGCCCAGGTCGCTCAAGCCGCCGAAAAGTGTCAGCAATGTCATGTCGAGATAGAGCCATGACCAAGTCGTCGCCGCGACTATGCCGATGAAGATTGCCAACAGTGTCGGATGACGCCAGTTCTTTGGCGCCACGGGTCTGGCGACCCGACTTTGCATCAGTGGTTCGACGTGTGCGCCGCTCACGATGCGACTTATTTTTCTCGAAGCGCGAGAGGTGCCGGCTCGGTGGCGATATTCGATGGCTGCGCGATATTCGATGGCTGCGCGAGATTCTTGTCGACGCGCTGGTAGACCTCCATCGCGTCTTCTTGTTTGAGAGTCGTGGCGTCGCGATCAAGCACCACTCGCCCATCGCGCAAACCGACAATGCGAGTCGCCCAGCCGAGAGCCAATTCGACCTGATGCAAAGTGACGATCACTGTCATTTGTTCTTCGACGGCGACCCTGAGCAACAAATCGAGAACTTGAGCGCTCGATTCGGGGTCAAGTGACGCCACAGGTTCGTCGGCCAACATGATTTGTGGTTGTTGCATCAGACTTCGGGCAATCGCCACGCGTTGCATCTGACCGCCCGAAAGAGTGTCGGCGCGTTGATATGCCTGGTTGACAAGACCGACACGCTCGAGATGATCGAACGCTTCAGAGCGCAACTTTTTTGGATACGACCAAACGCCATAGCGTGGGCCGCTCAGCCTGCCAAGTGCACCGGTCAAAACATTTTCGAGACACGTGGCGCGACCGACCAAACCGAATTGTTGAAAAACAAAACCAATGTTGCGCCGCACGCCGCGCAGTTGACGGTTTGACGCCGAAGAAACCTCGACACCCATGACGGTGACTTTTCCCGCGGTGGGGCGATGCAATCCGTTGAGATGACGCATCAATGTCGACTTGCCAGAACCCGAAAGACCGATTAACGAAAGCAATTGCCCTCGCGGAATATTGAGATCGACGTTGTCTAGTGCGAGCGTACCGTTCGGAAATCGTTTGGAGACACCAACGAGGCTGATGAGGGGATCAGCCCCGTTGGCGACAGCGTTGCGCGTTGGCAGGCTTACTTGCACTTGCTCGAACGAGTCGACTCACAGACTTGGCGAATGCCGTCGTAGTAGGCGTCGTCAACTTTTACAAAACCCCACGAGCTATCTTCGAGGATGTAGCAGCCCTTCTCGGTTGCGCATAAACCTTTCGAGACAAAACTGGGGACGTTCATCTCAAGAATTGATTTTTTGATTACGTCTTGTAGCGACTTTGGAAGATCGACGCGAACCGCCATCGGCGAGCCGGCAATTACATTGCTCTTCCACACAACTTTGATCTCGCCTTTTTGAATTAGACCTTTTTCAACGAGGTTGACATCGACCATGTCGTCGTATGCAAAACCGACATCACACTGACCAGACTTGACAGCAAGCACCGACTTGTCGTGACCACCTGCGAATACCGACTTGTAATCGCTAGTTTGAATGCCAAGTGACAGCAAGCCAGCGAGCGGATACAGGTAGCCCGATGTTGACGCTGCATCAACGAAACATACGTTCTTGTCCTTGAAATCGCCGAGCTTGGTGACGTTTGAGTTCGTACTCTTCGTGATGCCGTATGAGTAATAGCCAGGCTTGCCCGTAGCCGAGGGAATTGGTGCAGCGAACGGCTCGATTTTGGCACCGCGGGCCTTGGCCAAAACGTACGAGAAAGGTCCATACCAAGCCACGTCGATGCGGCGGGCAACTTGGGCCTCGATGATGCCCGCATAGTCGGTGACAGAATAAAACTTGACCGGAAGACCGGTGTCTTGGCTCAACACTGTGATGAAGTTTTTCATTCGAACGAGTTGCGATGCGGCGTTCTCAGACGGCACCACACCGAGAACAAGTTCTTCCGGCCAACCTTTCTTGTCGATTTTTGTGGCGCTCGCCCATTTGTATTTCTTGGTCTTCGAATCGTAGGTGCAGGTCAAATTGCCGCTCGTCTTTTTTAGTTGAGCTTTGGTGCACGCGTCGCCTGCCTTGAGGGCCAGGGCTGCACCACCGGTAATTGCCGAGATCGAGACGACCGCGAAAATCGCAACGGCCAGTTTATGAAACTTTTTCATCTTGAATTTTCTCCTTGTTGTTTTTTGACGATTACTTGCTGCTGAGTTCGAAGATTGCCACAGTGCCCGAGAGTTCGTAACTGACGATTACCAATGGTTTTTTTGACGGGCTGTCTTTTGCTTCGATGAACAAAATGCCTTCTGGTGAGACGTCACCTGAAGTCTTGGGAGTTGAAAGCATGCTGCCTTGCCAATCGGTTGTCGTGATGTATTGCACGAACACCGGTGCTGCGGGATCGCTGACTTCAAACAACATGATGCCGCCGTCGCGCTCGAGGCCAACGACGAGCCAGTTCTTGTTGAAGGCCTTGCCGTAGGCGATGCCTTCGGGTTCTGGACCTTTGTTGTCGCTTCGCGTGTCTGCCGCGTTCGCCACACCTGTACTAGTCGACCAGTCGGCATTGAAAAACGCCGGGTTGACTTCCAAAACTTTTTTCTCGATCAAGTTGCCCGAGTCGTAAACAAGTTCTGCAGGGAACACTCCTTCAAATATCGGGGCCTTCCAGACCGAGAACGAACGTGCGCCAAACGAATATGCATCCGCAAAGGTCGTCTTTGTGGTGACGTTTGTACCGAGCACAGTTGCAGGCGTGAACGGCGTTACCGCTAGACGGCCAAGGGTCGCGTTCGTCTTCAACGACGTGTTTGTGCCGTTCGAGCCATAGCGCACATCTTCGGCTTCAGCGACCGTAGAGTCGGTGCCACCCATCAGGCACGGCCACTCACGTGCGTCACCTTCGTTGGCAGTGAACAAATAATCATTTCCTCCGAGTCGAGCAACTGCGACCGCATCTGGCTGATACATGCCATATGCAGGAACCGCGCGAACACGCCGCTCGCTGTCTCGATCACTTGGGTCGATGCCTGTGCCTTCGGTGTTGTAGTTCTTGAAACCTAAACCAGTAATTCCGATGATCGCACCCGATTCGAGATCGACTGTCGCTATTGAGTTGTTCTCTTGCAGCGTTACCCACGCCATCTTGCTGTCTTTTGAAATCGCGATGTATTCGGGCTCAAGGTCTTGGGCAACTGATGCGCCTGGTCCGTAGACGCGACCACCCGCATAAATGATGCCGTTCAGGCGATCTTTATAACCTGAAAAATCGAGCGTCTTGGCGACGATCTTGGCTGCCTTAGTGTCAATGATCGAAACCGAACCAAGCGGATCGCTCGATTCAGTGAGCACACCACCAGTCAGGCAATAATTCTTCGGTTCGCCTTCGTTGGCCGTCAATACATATCGGCCGTTCGGGCTGAAGTGAATCGAATCGGGAAGCGCGCCGACTTCGACACCTTTTGGAGCCGAAGCAAGCAACTTGCCGTCGACATCCATCATGAACACTCGACCGGCTGCAGTTTTTTCTCCGACCGAAGTTGCTACAACAACGAGACCATTCATCGCGGCAACACTTTGAATGCCGGTGACGCCCTTGTTTGCCAAACTCACACTCTTGATCAACTTCGGTTTTTTGATGTTGCTGATGTCGACGATGTCTATACTGTTCTTCGCACCGTTGGTGATGAACAGACGCTTGCTCTTTGCATCCATCGCCGAAATTTCTGCACCACCGAGGCCTGTGCCACCGTCAAAGCGCGCAACAAATTTCAACTGTGCACTGCCTGGGTCAGCAGCGACGACGGCTGACTTTTGCGACTTGGCAGAAATTGGTGAAGCCGAAATGCTTGCTAAAAGCGGCAACACGATCAACGGGACAGTAAGTAAATATTTGGGTTTTGACATGGCGTTAAAAATAAACTACGCAAGTAACACTTGGGTGTTTGTTCGGTTACGCGATGTTTAACACTTTACGAACATTCGCCACAGCGTGATTTGACACCGATTTCTTTTACCTAATCTAGAATCAGCTTTATGAACGTCACTGCAGCCGCCAACTTTGACGATCAAATTGCTTTTTACAAACACAACGGATGGCTGATTACCGACCTTTTTGACGAGGGCTTCGCCGCATCGATCAAGTCATGGGTCGATGATGTGCAATCGTGGGACGATTCTGGTCAATGGCTCAACCACTATGAGGCGACCGAGCACGGCGCACAAAAATGTCGCACTGAATATTTCACCCCGTTTCATCAATCGTTGCGGGCATTACTCTGCGCTGGGCCGATGCTCGATGTCGCCGGCAAACTGCTCGGCGAACCGGCCGTGCTCTACAAAGAGAAAATAAATTATAAATTGGCTGGTGGTGCTGGTTGGGACGCCCATCAAGATGCTCCGGCGTATCCGTTTCTTGATCAACACATTTCATGCATGGTCGCCGTTGATGACGCCAACCAAGAAAATGGTTGTCTCGAAGTTGTTTCACAACATCACCACGAACTAATACCAACTGACTCGCGTGGCTGCATTCCCGACTCGGTTGTTGCCACACTCGACTGGCAACCGGTGCCGTTGCGTGCGGGTCAAACTTTATGGTTTCACTCGCGAACACCTCATCGCAGCGGTGACAACAAATCGACGCGCAACCGTCGAGCGATGTATCCGACATATAACGCCGCGAGCGAAGGCGATTTGCGCGAACAGTACTACGCCAAAAAGCGCAGCGAGTTTGCGCAACATCAACAAGACGGTGCCGAAAATAATGGTCGTGTGCAAATTTCACTAATCGATGACTTTCGAGGAAAGCCGGTAACAAAGTGACCCAGACAGCAACAATCGACGACTTCATCAACAAAATCGAATCGCTCTATTCGCGATGGGGCACGCACAACTATGACGAGAAGATCAGCCAAATCGAACACGCCGTGCAGTGCGCCGACCACGCGCGTAGAGACAACGCCGACGACGAGTTGATCGTCGCAACCCTGTTGCACGACATCGGTCATTTGCTCGAACTCGAAAATCAAGCCGGAAAAGTCAATTTGGCGAAGAACGACGCGCATGAGTCGACAGGGGCATCATTTCTTGCGCAGCACTTTACGTCGGCGGTCACCGCGCCGATCGCGCTGCACGTCGAGGCGAAGCGATTTTTGTGCACCACCGAAGCGACTTATTTCGACACACTTTCACCAGCCTCGGTGCGCAGCCTCGAAATTCAAGGTGGCAAGATGAGCGACAGCGAAGTAGAACGCTTCAGCCGACATCCTGCACGCGAGCGCGCTGTCGCACTGCGCAGGTGGGATGAACTCGGCAAAGACCTTGAGCCGAGCGGGCTGACCTTCGCCGATTTTCGCGAACACATTCGTCGCTGCATCACCCACTAACTCGCCGAACCCGGCTGTGTTTGCGGCGACGAAGAATCGTGGGGTGCGCGAGTTGTTCGACGAGAGCGAGGCAGTCGTCAAGTTGTAGATCGAGCAGGCACTTGCGGCTCAGTGTGACGGCGCAAAACATTTGAGTTTGCGGGCTTTGTTGCGTCGCATCGATGAGTTCGACGACGTCACGATTGAACTAGTCTAAAATTCATGTCAAGACTGCAACTCGCTCTCAATGTTGAAAATCTCGAAGAGTCAATCGTCCACTACACAAAACTTTTCGGTGTCGGGCCGGCGAAAGTTCGCCCGGGTTACGCCAATTTTGCGGTCGTCGCCCCGCCGCTGAAACTCGTGTTGATTGAAAACCCAGGTGCCACCGACTCGATCAATCACCTCGGTGTTGAAGTTGAATCGGTTGATGCTGTTCGCAGCGAACACGAGCGCGTTACTGCGGCTGGTTTGCCAGTGTGGGTTGAGGGTGAGACGACTTGCTGTTACGCGGTGCAAGACAAGTTCTGGGTTGAAGGTGGCAAGCACCAGTTCGAGGTTTACACGGTTCTTGCCGACGCCGACGTAATGAAGAACACCCCCACCGGCGCGTCTAGCGCCGCCTCGAACGCCACCGCCACTTCTAGCGCCTCCGCGCCAACCACCGCCGCCGCGAACGTCGCC
>RFMT01000248.1 GCA_009927565.1 Acidimicrobiia bacterium | reverse complement strand
CTTGCAATTTCTCTGGCTGGCCCGCTGTCTCGCCTTGCACCGTTATATAAAGCGGGCCATTAAAACCCGGACCAAAACCCGCAGCGATCAAGTCGTATGCCTTGCGCACTGTCGACTCTTCGGGGTCGTTGCCTGTGTCGCCAAAACCAAGTCGAATCGATGCCAACGGCGCTGACAAAACAAGGAGAACTGCAGTCGCACTAATTGCCGCAGTCCACGGGCGCCGCTGAATAAAACGACTCCAGCGATACCAGAACGTGAGTTCTTTGGCCTTCTTTGCGCGATGTTTGATCGGCTGACGCAACGGTTTGATGACAAAACTCAGCAGCATGATTGCAACTGTTGCGATTAACCCAGCGAAAAATATTTGGAGTTTGTGTTGCAGCAAGGCGACAAACGCAAACGAGACGAATGCAATTAAAGCAATTAACGCAGCACGAGTTGTTGTGTCGACGCGATGCTTCACCATCGCCAGCAGCGCGGGCAAAAATGTGATCGATGCAACGATCATGAACAAAACGCCGATGACAGCGCCTATTGCTAAACCGCGCGCAAAGGCTAATCCCATCACAAATAACCCAAGCAACGAAATGATTACCGTGATGCCGGCAAAAATAACTGCGCGACCCGAGGTATCGACTGCTTCGACGACCGAATCTTCGACACTGAGACCGTCGGCGAGACATTCGCGATAGCGCGTAACAATAAACAGCGCATAATCGATGCCGACACCAAGACCGATCATCGCAACGAGTGAAGTTGTGAAGTCAGGCATGTCGACAAGTTGACTTGCAATGCCGACTGTTGAAACACCAACTCCGAGACCGAGAATCGCCGTGCCGATCGGCAGACCCATCGCCAACACCGAACCAAACGCGATTACCAAAATGATGATCGCTGCGAGCAAACCATATGCCTCGCTTTCGGGAAGTTCGAACGCTGCGAAAATCTCGCCGCCGTATTCGATTTGCAAACCATCGACAGTGAACTTCGCTTCGAGATCTTGAATCTTTTCGCTGAGATCGAACATCTCTTGTTGCGAGCGAATCGAAATGTCGATTACGGCGAAGGCAGTCTTGCCCGTCGGATCAATCTGCCCTGGTGTTTCAAAGGGGCTCGCGATGTTTACGCCGTCGAGTTTTGTGATCTCGGCGAAAAATGCCGACATTGTCGACTTGACTTTTTCGGTCGTGACGCCGTCTTGCGATGCGAAAACGATTTGGCCGCTGTAGCCCGCACGATCAGAACTATTTGCTTCGAGAAGTTTTTGAACGTCGTTCGACTCGCTGGCTGGCAATTCGAATTCAGTGGCGAAATTTGTGCCGACCGAATTTGAAATTGCACCGAGAGCGACAACTAAAAGCACCCAAAAACCGACCATCATGCGCCGGTGCTTGACGCTGAATTTTGCGAGTTTGATCAACATATGCCTCGCTTAACCTAATTTGCGCGCGCCCCACTGCTCAACGGTTTCAGGTGTGTTTACCGACACACCGAAAGTGTCGGATTAAGAACGGGTCTGCAGAGCTGAAAAAAGTTGCGTCAACTGCCTGCCACATTGAAGCCCATCGCACGGGCGGCGACGGCCTGGCGCAAATCAAAGGTGATGAAGCGCAGGTTCTGTATCCGTAAACGCTGAGCACATGCCAACTGAATTGCGTCGAGCGATCTGACACCTAGCGTGTCGGCAATATCAGCCGCCGACTGCCACGTCGACTGCACGGGCGAGATTAATGCCAACTTGTCGAAATCGTCAGCAATCGCCTGTCGCGCGAGCGCGAGGTCGTTGTCCTGCAAAATTCGCGAGACCGCCTTGCGTACCTCGACGAACGAGAGCCAACTTGTGGCGAGCACGTCGTCGGCGTCGATCAGCGAGACGGCAAATTTTGAGTCGACCTCTTTGATATATCTCTTGACGAGTGCGCTCGAATCGACGAATGTCGTCATGAACCGCGATCTTCGTTGATTGCGTCGATTGAACGCATGCTGCCATGCAGATTGAGTGGTCGACTTAGGCGCCCGGTTTTTTTCGCGGGGGTGATCCAACCTTCTTCGACGCCGACGGCCATCTGATCGCCACCCGGAACGGGAACGATCATGGCTTTTGCAACGCCACGATCGGTGACGACAACCAGTTCGCCATTTGCGACCTTTTCAATGTATTTCGAGAGGTTTTGCTTCAATTCGCGGATGCCAATGTTCATGTGACTACATTATCAGCCGTTGTGACTACATTGCGCTTTTGTCTATTGCCTGATCAGCACGAAAACAGTGCCGGCAGCAAAGAACGGCAGAAAGCAAAAGCGGCGCATCTCTGCGCCGCCCTTACCCAATCAGTGATGTAACAGAATTACTTCTGCGCTGAACTCGTGAACTACAAGTGTGCCAATGGCCAGCGAGGCGGCAAACGGGCGCGAGTGAAACGAGGGTGACTAAGTGAAACGGCCAAGAACGAACGACTAGAACTTCACCATGCACTTGCGGGGGCCGTGCACTTGACCGCCGGCCCAAGTAACTGACGACGGATCAACCAACTCGAACTCAGGAATTCGCGCCAGCCAAGTTTGCAAAGCGACACGCAACTCGAGTCGCGCCAAATTGCTGCCCGCGCATCGGTGAATGCCCGAACCAAACGCAACATGTCGATTGTTCTCGCGATCAAGAATCACTTCATCAGGATTCTCAAATTGTCGTGGGTCACGATTCGCAGCCGGAAACGCCATCAAAACGCGATCGCCGGCCTTCATCGGGCAACCTTGAAACTCAATGTCATGATCGACGATTCGCGCCATGGTCACTGGCGCATAAACACGCAACAACTCTTCGATCGCCGTCGGCCACAAATCTGGATTCTCGCGCAACTGCTTGCGATGCTCGGGGTGTTGGGCCATGTGCCACATGCACGAACCGATCGCCGACCACGTCGTATCGATGCCAGCAACCAACATCAACTGACAAACACCAAGCACATATTCGATCGGCACTTTTTTGCCTTCGACTTCGGCGTTCATCAAGTCTGTGATCAAATCGTTTTCGCGAGGGTTTTTCTTTCGATCCTCGACTTGCCCGAGGAAAAATTCAACGATGCTTCTGAACGACCGCATGCGCCACTCGTCATCGGTCATGTTTTCAAGCACACCCCGCACCCAATCGGTGAACTCGGGCTCCATCTCGAGTGGCACGCCGAGCATTGTTGCAATTACTCGCACCGGAATATGTTGCGCATAGTCAGCGGCGGCATCAGCCGTGCCTTTGTCGATGAACTCGTCGATCAACGCATTGCACAAATTGCGCGTGCTCGTTTCATACTTTGCGACGGCCTGCGGTGCGAACACTGGCAAAATCAATCGACGATGCCAATGATGATCTGGTGGATCACTTGTGATCGGCGGCGCACCGACCGCCGCATACGGGCCTTCGACTCGGCCTTCGGCCGGTGGCATCACCAAAATTTGACGCGACGTAAATGTTTCATACTCTTGGGCGATCGCCACGACATCGTCATAACGGGTCGGCAACCACGAACCCTTATGGCGATCGGTATGCGCAATCGGGCACTGCGACTCGCGAATCTCGCTATAACCCGGATATGGGTTTTTCACGAACTCTGGATCAAAGATGTCGTAATCAGTTGTCATATCTTTGACTGGTTTTTGCGTGTCGGTCATGATCTCTCTATTCGGTGATTGTGATTGCGCGTTCAGGACAATTTGATTCTGCGCGGCGCACCTTGGCGTGCAACGCCTCGGGTACATCACCAGAGATCAAAATTTTTGCATTGCCAATTTCGTCGCTGCCAAAAACTTCGGGTGCAGCAATCGCACACATCTGATGACCTTGACATGAGTCGTAATCAAGCGAAACTCGCATAATCAAAGACTAACAACATCAACCATTTGCTTTTGCACCGAGCGAATTGAAAGGCAGATTAACTTGAGGTGTGACGATGCGACAGAAAAAGAACCTGCCATTGATAGATGTGGGGGCATTGTTGTCAGGCTCGCCTGCTGAAATGCAAAATTGCGCCACGCAAATCGACCAGGCCTGTCGCGAGAGCGGATTTTTTCGGATCACCAACCATGGTGTTTCGCGCGAGTTGCGTCAACGACTCGACAGATTATCCCGCGAATTTTTTGAACTCGACAAAACCGAAAAACAAAAGTGTGCAATGCCGCTTGCAGGTTCGGCTTGGCGCGGTTGGTTCGGCGTCGGCGACGAATTGACTTCGGGTGTGCCCGACCGCAAAGAAGGCTTATATATTGGCGAGCAACTGCCAGCAGACGACCCGCGAGTTGTGGCACAAACTCCATTGCACGGCGCCAATCTTTATCCGCAACACCCCGCCGACTTGGGCGCGTGCGCCGACGAGTGGTTTGTGGCGATGCAAAAACTCGGCGCGGCGTTGATGCGCGGCGTGGCCTTAGGTCTGCAGATGCCGGCCGATTGGTTCGAGAAAAATATTGCACATGAGCCGACATGCCTGTTTCGAATTTTTCATTATCCGCCGATTGATGTTTCGAACGTGCCAAGAGATGGCATCAGTGAGTGGGGTGTGGCTGAACATACCGATTATGGGTTGCTGACAATTCTTGCTCAAGACGATTGCGGCGGTTTGCAAGTTCGAATGCCAAGTCGCAGGGTCGACGGTGAGACAGGCGACGCGACGGAAAACACTGAGCAAACGGCAGAAGACACTTGGCTCGATGTGCCCGCCGAGCCAGACATTTTTGTCGTCAACATCGGCGACATGCTTGATCGCTTGACTTTCGGTCGCTACCGCTCGACGCCACATCGCGTACGCAATGCGAGCGGCCGCGAACGCATGAGTTATCCATTTTTTATTGACCCTTCTTGGGATGCAGTTGTCGAACCTTTGCCACTTGACGGCACGCCACCCGCTGACGACGCAACACGTAGATGGGACAACACAAGTGTTCAAGCGTGGACAGGAACCTACGGCGATTATCTCACCGCAAAAATATCTAAAGTTTTTCCTGCGTTGTTCGCCGCAATTAAGTAACAACATTCACAACAGTCATGTGAGGCATCGTCTGATGGGTTGTGATTGTGATCGACTCTCACGGGGCTAATCTGAGGGTGTGCTAGTCGACGAGGCAAAATATCTTGACGGAAAACGTGTCCATGAAACTGGTGGTGACCCTCAAAAAATATTCACTTGGATCGGCCTTGTCGACCCGACAGAACCCGAACTAAAGATCTTCCAAAATCGTTTTCATTTAAACCCACTTGCCGTTGAGGACGCCCTTTCTGGCAAGCAGCGCCCAAAACTCGACAACTATCACGAGCATTCGGTGCTCTTGCTCAAAACTGTCAATTACGACACAAATACTGAACGCCTTGTTCTGGGCGATATGACGATCATGTTTTCTTCAAATTTCTTGCTTACCGTGCGACACGGCGAAGCGATGCCTTTGCGCTCAATTCGTGCCGATCTTGAGAATCACCCGACAAAACTTGCCGGCGGACCAACCGCGGTCTTGCACGAATTGGTCGATCGACTCGTAGATCAATATGTCGCTGTTGGCGCACACCTGGCAGAAGATGTCGACCAAATCGAAGACTCGGTATTTGACGATGCGACGCCAGCAGCAGCAACTCAGCTTTATTTTGTGAAGCGTGAATTAATCGAATTTCGTCGGGCAGTTTTACCACTCGTGCAACCAATAGAAATGCTGGCAGCAGGCAAAGTTCGCAATATCGACCCAGAATCGGCGTCACTATTTTCGGACGTGCGTGACCACTTGCTGAAAGTAATTGACGAAGTCGAGTCGATGAACGAATTAATGAACGCAGCACTGCACGCGAACTCAGCATTAATTCAAACTCAACAAAACGCCGACATGCGCAAAATCTCGGCCTGGGTTGGTATCGGTGCGGTACCTACGATGGTCGCGGGTATCTACGGAATGAACTTCAAATATTTGCCCGAACTCGAATGGCGCTACGGATACTTTGTTGTCGTTGGCGCATTGGTTTTCGTTTGCGGCGTTTTGTTTCGTCTGTTTCATAAATACAACTGGCTATAGTCACTAGCCATGTCATTCAACTCTTCGCGACGGGCATTTTTTTCGGCAACTGCTGCGTCGCTTGCATGGCTTTTTGTCGGCGATCGCGCTTCGGCCGCGCCCGCAAATCTTGCCGGCACGCCCTGCAAAGTTAAAGGTCGTGAGCGCACGGTCGATGGCGTCACTTTCGTCTGTCGCAACGCCAAAGGCAAACTCATATGGCGCCGAAAACCAGGCGAAGCAACCACAAAAGTTGTGACCGTGCGTGTGCTCGAGAGTTCAGCGCTCAAACTTGGTGGTACAAAAGTTGTGGACGCTCCGGCACCAAATGGTGGCACGGTCGGGGTTGTTTTAACTCGCACGAGTGCGGGCATCACTGCACTACGAGTTAATTGCACTCACCAAGGGTTTCCGGTTGGCCGTGTTGGTGCTGTTCTCGAATGCGAACTTCATGGCTCGCAATTTAACCCAGAGACTGGTGCCGCAATCAACGGACCAGCCGTCCGCCCACTAACTCGCTACGACGCAAGCGAAACAAACGGTGGTATCTACGTAACCGTTACTAGCGCTTAAAGCGCAGCAAGAACTCGAGCAAGCCTCGGTCGACAACGATTATTCCTGAAATACTCGGATCTGGTATCGACCAATCTGTAAACACGATCTCATATGACCCGTTCACTTCAATCACATCATCAACTAATCGTGCAATAAGCGTGAGATCAATTTCTTTCGTGACACCGCGCAATGTGAGCGTGCCCGTTGTGTCGACACTGAAGTCGCTGCCTGCTAGAGCCTCAGGCGTGAGTGTGATTGGTTTTTTCAAGACAAAAGTCGCGGTCGGAAATGTCTTCGTATCGAGAATGCGGGTGTTTACCTGCCTGTCACGACGTGTGCTGTCGCTCACAAGAGTTGTCATATCGACCGTGAATTCGGCCGCAGTTACTTGCTCGTCGGCAATTGTCAGCGAACCTGTTATTTCAGAAGTGCGACCGACGCCTTCGGTTTTTTGCCCAACGATGGTTTCTTTGACGCGGTAACCGACGATCGATTCAGCGACTATTTTCCAATCGCCATCGACAATGCTCGCTGGCACAACCGTTGTAGTTGACTCGGCAACAATCGTTGTAGTTGATTCTGCCGCGATAGTTGTTGTCGCCGGCTCGAGTGTCAATGCCTCGGGTGCCTCATCTCTAATCAAGTTGATGTAAACCCACGGTCCAGCCACAGCTCCGACCGCCACCACAATCACGAGAGCCAAAATCTTGCGAATTTTCGGTTTCATGGCTTCAAACAATAGACCAAGTTACCAAATGTTCAGTTGTTGTTAACCGCAATGAACGATTTTCTCAACGAGTCTTAAGCACAATTTAACTGTGAAGCAATTGCGTCGCGCAACTACTGCGGTGCACGTGCGACGTCGCGATCTTTTCAAATACGCCGACTTTCGTCGCGCAATTAGTGCCCAATTTTCGTCGCAGATCGCCGATGCACTCACAACTATCACCCTGGCCAATGTGTTGGTCTTCAAATTCAGTGATGGGCCTTCGTTGACCGCGATGGCTTCGACCCTGGTCGTATCACTGATTCCGTTAATTTTGGTCGGGCCAATCGCTGGAGACCTCACGGATCGTTTTGATCGCGTAACACTTCTGAGCCGCGGGCACATTGGTCGCGCGATTTTTACCCTTCTTGCAACACTTTCGGCACTTGATGTGTTCGCGGGCGGTAGAGCT
Source organism: Acidimicrobiia bacterium (assembly GCA_009927565.1). Lineage (GTDB taxonomy): Bacteria > Actinomycetota > Acidimicrobiia > Acidimicrobiales > Ilumatobacteraceae > BACL27. The sequence goes on along the minus strand of RFMT01000248.1, from coordinate 4,647 downwards.
GTTGGCTATATCTGCTTTTGTGTGCTACTCGGCCTGACTCGAATTCTTTACACGGCGCGCGCAACATCACTTTCGTTTTTGGTTCGACGTCATGAACTCGTTGCTGCCGACTCAAGTTCATTAATTTTGAGCGTAATCGCAGGTGCTTGCGGCAGCTCAATTTATTTTGCACTTACACATCGACTGCCATTTACAGGTTTCGTAGTTGCGGCATTACTACAACTCTTTGCCGCGCGGAACTATGGCCGCATTGAGACAAAAATTGGTGGCGGTCGTCAAAGTTTCAACAAACTCAACTATCGCCGACTATTCGAACATCTGCGATCGCCCAAAACACGCTTCGCAATGTCGGCAACTGCGACTCACCGCTTTCTGCTTGGCATCTGTATCGCCAGCATCGCCGTGATGATCGACAAATCATTCAACATGCAGACAACGGGCTATCTTGCCGTGCTGGGATTTTCGGCCGCTGGTTCTTTTTTAGGTTCAATAAGTGCCGAATGGATCTCAGAACATTTTCCACGAAGATCAGTCACCGTCATCGCCTTCGCCCTTGCAAGTTTTGTTATCGGTATTGCCGCGGCGTTCGCGCATCCACGAGTTGCACTTGGCAGTGTGTTGCTTTGTGCTTTCGCCTTTCAAAACTTGCGCGTTCGATCAGACGCAACTATCCAAGCCAACTCGCCAGCCGCGAGTATCGGAAAAATTTTCGCCGCCTACGATGTGCTTTACAACACCGCCTATATCTCGGGTGGGGTTATCGGCATTGCTGCAACCAGCACGTTTAGTTATCAAGCGGTTCTCACAACTGCATGCGTAACCTATTTTGCTTCGTCAATGTTTTTTGCGAAACTAAATGACGGAAAAGTCAGCAAAGTTTTGGTTGTCGCCACTCACCCATCAGGTCATCGCAGCATCACGCCAACCCTAGAGAGGCAATTCGCAAACTAGACCTGCGTAGAATAAGCAAGTGAAAGTTTGGCGATGAGCAAAGAACACGATGTTCTATTTCAGGCTGCGCGCCGACGCACATTCGCCATCATTTCTCATCCCGACGCAGGCAAAACGACGCTCACCGAGAAGTTTTTGCTCTATGCGGGCGCAGTGCAAGAGGCCGGTGCAGTTAAGGCTCGTGCGGGTGCGCGCTCGTCGACCTCAGACTGGATGGCGCTAGAACGCGAACGCGGAATTTCGATTTCGTCGACGGTGTTGCAGTTTCCGTATCGCGATCACGTGTTTAATTTGCTCGATACACCTGGTCACAAAGACTTCTCTGAAGATACTTATCGCGTGCTGTCTGCTGTCGACGCAGTTGTCATGGTGCTCGATATCGCCAAGGGCATCGAGTCGCAAACGCTGAAACTGTTTCAGGTCTGTCGATCGCGAAATCTGCCGGTGCTGACGTTTTTCAATAAATACGACCGACCTGGCCGCGACCCACTTGAGTTGCTCGACGAAGTTGAAAAGCAAATTGGTTTGCGCCCGACGCCTGCAACATGGCCAGTTGGCATACCCGGAGACTTTCGCGGGGTGATCGACCGTCGCACGAATGAATTCATTCGTTTCACGCGCACTGCTCGCGGTGGCTCGGCGGCGCCCGAAGAGATCGTGTCGGCTGAGCGCGCCGCGAACGAAGAGGGCCCCGCGTGGCAAGCCGCACTCGAAGGTTGCGCACTGCTAAATGAGATCGGCGCAAATGTCGACCTCAAATCGTTTCTCGCCGGAGAAACAACGCCGGTTTTTGTCGGCTCAGCGCTAACAAATTTTGGTGTTCGCATGTTGCTCGATGCAGTGATCGACCTCGCCCCTGCTGCGGTTGCACGACAAAATTTGGCGGGCGAGCCACAACCTCTAGAAAACGAGTTCTCGGCGTTTGTGTTCAAAATTCAGGCGAACATGAACCCCCGTCATCGAGACTTGTTGGCGTTCGCCCGCGTTTGCACCGGCCGTTTCGAACGCGGCATGGATGTAACTTGTTCGCGCACCGAAAAGGTTTTGAGCACAAAATATGCGACATCGGCGTTTGGTTCTGACCGCACGATCATTCAAGACGCGTTTCCTGGTGACGTAATCGGTCTCATCAACGCCACTGGTCTCAAGATCGGCGACACGCTCTACACATCACAACGAGTCGAATACCCGGCGGTGCCGCGTTTTGCCCCCGAGGTTTATGCGACCGCGCGACCGATTGAGAGTTCGCGCGTCAAACAATTTCGTCGTGGTCTCGCCCAACTCGACGAAGAGGGTGTTGTGCAAGTTTTGCGCGACCCCGATGTTGGCGATTCGCACCCGATTTTGGCTGCAGTCGGTGCGTTGCAATTTGAAGTGCTCTCGCATCGTCTTGAACATGAATTCAATTCACCGGCCGAAATTAGTTCGCTCGCCTATCAGGCGATTCGCGTCACTGACGAAGAGAGCGCCGATCGCTTGCGACAAATCGGTGGTGTGCGCATTTTGAAGCGCGGTGACGGCGCTCTAGTTGCATTGTTCGAAAACCGCTATCGCCTGCAACGCCTCGAAACCGACGAACCAAAACTCAAACTCGAACACATTCTCGCCGACGTCTAACCTTGATAATCGGCAACTGATTTGAGAGTGTCGTCAAGTCCATCGAGAACGATTGCCAGTTGATCATCAGTCAATGGCAGACTCAAGTTGATCATTCCACGCGGGGCAATGTAAATACCGCGCTCGAGCAACCCGAAAAATAATAACTCTTGCAAAACACTGTCGCGTTTAGCGACGTCAACAGCTGAACGCGGTGCTTCGGTGAGTGCGTGCAAGCACATCATCGAACCAAAACCGCTCACGGAAACTGGCAACTTGTGTCGGGCTAAAACCGTTGCAACTGATTTGCGAAACTCGTCACCACGAGCAGTATGAGCGATAGCCACATCTGCTGTGAAAACTTCGCCAAGCACGACGCAACCGGCAGTCATGGATGAGATGTTGTTGTTGAAAGTTCCAGCGTGTGAAATCACTTTGTCTCGATTGGCCTCCGGGCTCGTGTCGAACTGGTCCATCAGATCTGCCCGCCCGCCAAAGGCACCGAACGAGAAACCGCCGCCAATATATTTACCAAATGTTGTGATGTCTGCCTGAACGCCCAACAAATTAAACATGCCACAAGATCCATGACGCGAAGTCATGACCTCGTCGGCGACGATTACTGCCCCGACTTCTCTGGCCGCAGAAAAGACGGCGTCTACAAATTTGGGGTCCGCAGGCACGCATCCACCCGATCCGAGCATTGGTTCGATTATCACGGCGGCCAAGGAACTTGCATTCACTCTTATCAACTTCAGGGTTTCAACTTCATCGTTATATGGCGCGATAACAAAGTCGTAAGGGGCATTCCACGGTGCTGCTCCACTAGCAAAGTAGAGAATGCCGCCGTGATAGCCACCATGAAAAACCAATATCTTGCTGCGACCAGTTGCTTGCATCGCCGTGGTTATTGCCATCAGATTTGCTTCTGTGCCTGAGTTCGTGAAGCGCACACGCTCGAGGGCAAACCGATCGCACATGAGTTTTGCCAAACGCGCTTCGGCGGGGTGAATGCCACCAACACTGACATTGGTTTTTAGTACCGCAGTCACAGCGTCAATCACACGATGTTCGCTGTGACCAAGCAAACCGGCGGTGTAGTCACCGATCATGTCTATATATACATGACCGTCAGAATCTTTGAGAGTTGAGGCTTCACCAGAAACGAATACGAGCGGAAACGGAGCGTGCGTCAAAACAGTTCGAGTGTGACCACCTGGCAAAAATTTTCGCGCTTCATCAAAATATTTGCGACTCTGTGGATTTCGATCAGCAAAGTTATTTCGTGCTTTACTGATTTCATCAGCCGACATAGACCGATGCTAGTTACTTCGGCTTATAATCCGCAAAGTTTTGATGCTCAGGGTTTCTTTTTTGTGGGTTGAGAAGTCCAGACACTTTTCGCACCGGAGTGACCCGCCTGCGAAACAACGATTGTCGAAAATACGCCACCTGCAATTGTCAAGACGAGCAGCAATGGAGCGACCGCCTTCGGAAGTGAACGACCTTTAAAAACCAAATTACGACGCATCACTTCACTTGCCAATACCGCACCAAGGGCGAGTGCGGTAAAAGTAACCGTCGGTGCTTGCGACCGCTCGCCCATTTCAGCATGTTCATGAATCGCTTCAGATCTGGGCATGTCATGCTCCAGTGCCTCACCTGCTTGAGAACCAAGTGAGAGAAAGGTTGCACCGAGAACTGTCAAACCTGCAGTTGCAAAAAGAAACTCACGGCGGAAACGTTTGAATAGTGCGAGAACCGATGTAACCAGCGCCAACGGAATTAAAACAATCGGTACATGTACAAAAAGTGGATGAGCCGGTAGGCCAAATAGTTGTGAGATTGCGATGATCATGATTTTAATTGTCCTTTCGCTTTGGTTTCTTCTTAGGTTACGGCGTGAGACTTTTTGCCAGGCACGGCGAGTTCGGCATAGTGACCGTTGCGCACGAGCAACTCGTTATGGCTGCCGTATTCGGCAACTTTTGCGTCGACTATCACTGCAATATTGTCTGCGCGTTGCACCGTCGACAAGCGATGCGCAACGACTATAACGGTTCGACCAGTCATTAAACGCTCGAGTGCGTGCTCGACTTC
>RFMT01000091.1 GCA_009927565.1 Acidimicrobiia bacterium | reverse complement strand
CGGCTTGTGTGATGTTGAGACTTTTTCGAAGCTGACAAAGCGTCATCTGTCGGTGTTCGCGAAGAGTTCGCTTGAATTCAGCATCCATCTGTTTTGCCACCTTCGGATCTTTTCGCAACTCGTCGCGCAAGACCGAATAGCTCTTTGTGGTGCTCATTTATCGTCTCCTATCGTCTGTAAGTGTTCGGCAAAAATTCGATCTGCTATTGGAATCATGTATTGATAAAAACGATTCCAATTAGGTGTTGATGAATCGGCTTCGCTCTTATTGCCCCCGATCAGCAAAACGGCGATTCGCCGCGGATCAAATGCAAAAAACACACGAATTCCGTTTTGTAATCGGAGCTCTTTCATGTTGTGAAATTGCGAACCCTCGACCCGATCGACATGAGGTCTTCCCAAAACTGGTCCCCGATTCTCGAGCAACCCCAAGATGTTTGATAACGCGATCTTTTCTTTTTCTGTGAGCGTTTGATGCCATTGTTCGAATTCGGTTGATACGAGAATTTTCCACATCTGAATATTAGCCTCACTTATATCTACTTTGCAATAGAAATCTCGAAAATTGAGCAATAACGATGTGTGCAGTCAGATTCAAATTGGGTGGGTCAAATTTGGTAGGGCGACGACTGTGCAACGCCTGTGCGCTAACTTGAGATTTATGGCTTTCGAAATAACGCTCGACGTAAATGATCCTGAAAAAATGATCAAGTTTTGGTCGACTGTTTTAAATTATGAACTGCGCGACGAGGCTCGATATCACGACCCGAACCGGCGCTATTGGAGCATCGCCGACCCAAACAACAACGGGCCACGAATAATCATTCAGCGTGTGCCCGAGCCCGTCACATCTAAGACGCGATTTCACATTGATATTTGTTCAAAAGACCTCGACGCCGATGCCGACCGCGCAATGGCGCTCGGTGCAAAGCGCGTCGATGCTGAACCGATGAACGAAGTCGGCGCAACTTGGGTGCGCATGGTCGACCCCGAGGGCAACCCGTTTTGCTTTGCGCTCAAAGGCGAGAACTAGCGCGGGCGAAGCGAGAGTTCGACGTTGATTTGCGAGCCGAGGCGAATGTTCTCGGCGCTACGCACGGCGTCTTTCAGCGGCAAGTAATAGTCGCCCTTCTTTGGCCACAGCGAAGTGGTGAACGTGGTCTTGCCGATGCGGCACTCAACGGGAATCATTCCCCATCCGTATGTCACGGCCGCGGCAACATCGCGAATTTCGTCGGCGACCTCGCCGGTGATGGCGACAAAGTGAAATGGTGCGGGGCCGCGCCACTCAAAAACTTTGGCGCGAATCTTGAACTTGCCGAGCATAAATTTAAATCGCGCTCACAGCGAAACTTGTGGGTCGATTCGCAACTAGCCGACGGCGACGGCGGTAACTAGATCGTTGGTCACCGAAACTGTGATGCGTTGTAGTGAATAGTCGGCAGTGAGGGCGAAACTTTCACCGTCGCGCTCGCCCACTCGAAACGCCCAGCCAAGTTGCGCGGCGCACGACTCGGCGTCAGATTCTGTGAAGCCGATCAGCATGTCGGCGCGCTCTTGGGTGATCGCTGTCATGTCGGCCGTGTCTGCTTGCGGACAGTTTGCTGGTGCGGTTTTGGTCTCTGGCTTTTCGTCGGCGTTTGCCCCACAGCCGGCCAGCACCACGACGG
>RFMT01000145.1 GCA_009927565.1 Acidimicrobiia bacterium | reverse complement strand
AGTACCGACGAGAGCGTTTACATCAATGCCATGATCAGCGACAAGGCGACGCACAACTGGTGAAAGAAGTTTGTTAGAAACATTTGGCGCGATCGCAGTGCGCGTTGCGGTTGCAACCGCTGCTGCTGGTCGAGCGACGGGCGCCGGCGCGGGTGCAGGCGCGGGTGCAGGCGCGGGTTGAGCGATAGGTGCTGGAGCAGGCGCGGGTGCGGGAGCAGATTGAGCAACAGGTGCGGGAGCGGGAGCGGGCTTTGCAACAGGCGCAACGGCAGCATTCGCCGCACCAACAACTGCAATCACAGTGCCAACGGGAACTGTGTCGCCTTCATTGACTCGAATCTCAGTGAGCGTGCCAGCGACCGGCGACGGCACCTCAGTATCAACTTTGTCGGTCGAAACTTCGAATAACGGTTCGTCAGCAGCAACCGCGTCACCAACTTTTTTAAACCAACGTGTAATCGTGCCTTCGGTGACGGTTTCGCCAAGTTGAGGAAGTGTGATGTCAGCCATTTGATTTGCTCTCTATCTCGTAAATACTAGTTTTTTTGCACGGCTTGACGCTCGGTTTGTCATGCGTTGAAGCTTCTGCCAGTTAGTGAAAGAACAGTTTCACCAAAGAGTTCACTCAAACTTGGGTGTGGCATTATGAATTCTGCGATCTCGTCGACGGATGCCTCCCAGTTGACGGCTAAGTATCCAGCAGCCAACTGCTCGGTCACCCATGGGCCAACCATGTGCACGCCCAACACTTGACCGGCCGAGCCATCGCGATTTTTCTTCGCGATCACCTTCACGAGTCCGTCGGTTTCTCCAAGAATCATCGCTCGCGAGTTTGCGCGAAACTGATGTTTTGCGACAACGACATCATGACCTGCAGCACGTGCTTGCTCTTCTGAAGGCCCGGCCCAAGCAACTTCGGGATGACAATAAATTGCCCATGGCACTCGGTCATACATGACTGGCGAAACACTCTCACCACGCATATGTTTGACAGCCAAAATTGCTTCGGCATATGCCACATGGGCAAGTTGCGGCGTATTGATAAGGTCGCCGATCGCGTAAACATCTGGCTCGCCAGTTTGGCAATATTCGTCAACCACAACGAAACCGCGATCGTCAACTTTGACGGCAGTGCCCTTTAGCCCGAGTTCGTCGGCGAACGGTCGTCGACCGATCGACATAATTACGACATCGCAAACAACCGGGTCGCCTGAGGCAAAAGTAATTTGCGTCGAACCATCAGGTTGCTTGCTCTGGCCCGCAACAACTGCCCCAGTGAGAATCGCTATTTTCTTTTTTGCAAAAGTTTTGACGACCACGTTTGCAACGTCTGGGTCAAGCCCGGGCAAAATTTTTGGAGCACCTTCAATAACGGTGACCGCCGAACCCAGGTCGGCAAAAGTTGACGCAAACTCACAACCAATGGCGCCACCACCGATAATTGCGATGCGCTTTGGAATCGTGCTCAACATCAAAACTTCATCAGACGTCATGATTGACCCACCGATTGGGAAACCTTTGATGGTTCGCGGCACCGAACCACTTGCAAGCACAATTTTTGAACCTTGAATTTTTGTTGTTGTGCCGTCAGCCATCGCAACGCTCACCGTGCGATTTGCTTCAAGTGAACCCGTGCCCAAGAAATATGAAACTTTCTTTGACTTTGTGAGACCAGTCAAACCTTTGACAAGACCTTCGACGATGCTCGCTTTGCGCGCCTGACTAACGGCGAAGTCAATGCCTTTTGAACTTGCATTGATACCGAACTCAGACGCGTGAGCAACGTGCCGATTCGCCGCAGCGGTTTCGAGAAATGCTTTTGCCGGAATGCAACCGCGATTTAAGCATGTGCCACCGATAGTGTCGCGTTCAATTAGCGCAACTTTCATGCCCGCTGAAGCCGCGTAAAACGCAGA
>RFMT01000213.1 GCA_009927565.1 Acidimicrobiia bacterium | reverse complement strand
CCCAACAAGCACGCGCAACAAATCGACGACGCCACCACTATTTGCCACGACCGAACTGATTAGGCCGATCGCACCAGCGGCCGTTGCAAATAAATCGGTGCGCGATTCACGTTTGACAAAAGTTGCGAATGCAATGCCGGCAACCACGACGCCCGCAATTTCGCGGATCAAAACTCGGTCAAAATAAAAACCCGCAACAACACCGAGGGTTGCCAGAACGCCGTAAGTCGCGCGCAACAACTTTGAGTAGCCCAACGAAATTTCTTTGCTGCGCAATGTGAACCACAAAAACGCAAGACCACCGGTCGACCATTGCAGCAAAAATGTCGCGGCGTCGAGGCGCATTAATTCAAAATCACTAGCGAGTGATCGACATTGTTCATCGACAACGGACCGGCATCTGTTGCGACAACGATGTCTTCAAGTCGCATACCCCACTTGCCTGGAAGATAAATGCCGGGCTCAACGCTGAACGCATGCCCGGCAGCGATCGGCAATTTGTTGCCGCTGACCATATACGGCTCTTCGTGCGCTTCCATGCCGATGCCATGACCTGTTCGATGGATGAAAAAATCGCCGAATCCAGCATCGTCGATAACTTTTCTCGCCGCCGCATCGACCGACTCGCAAGTCGCACCAACAACACCGGCCGCGACACCAGCAGCCTGCGCTGCTCGCAACACCGAGTATGCGCTCGTAATTTTTCTTGAAGGCTCACCGATATAAACGCAACGAGTGATGTCGCTGCAGTATCCGTTCATCGTGCCACCAAAGTCGCACAACACAATTTCGTCTTGCTTGATGACTCGCGACCCTGGGTGGTGATGAGGGCTCGCCGCATTTTCACCCGCAGCAACAATCGCAAAATTAACAACATCATGACCTTCGGCAATCAATCGAGCAGAAATGTCAGCCGAGACTTGGGCTTCAGTGCGACCGACCAAAGCGATGTCACCAGCTTGAAGCTGCATCGCGACGCGATCAGCTGCTGCACCCGCCGCCTGCAACGCTGCGATTTCGTCGGCGTCTTTTGCCATGCGCAATGAACCGACAACATCGACTGCGCGCACAAAATTGACACCTGAGACAAAACCCATCAACTCAACCAAGAATCTCGCCCACATTTGATCACCGATTGCAATTCGCTTGGCACCACCAAGATGCTTGGCGACAATCTCGACTGGGTTTTCGGTTTCACCCCACGCGACGATTTTGAAAACATCGTCAAATGGCGTTACTCGCGGTGCTTCGAGACGCGGCACAACAAGCGCCGCCACCGAATCATGAGTAACCACGAGCATCGTCAGACGCTCAAGTGGCATCGCGTAATACCCAGTCAAATATGGCAAGTCATGGCCAACACTGAGCAACGCCGCATCGATCGATTGGCTTTTCATTGCTTGGCGAACTCGCGCTAAACGCGAGGCATAAAGTGCGCCTGCATTTTTATTCAACACTGAACCGCTCACTTAACCAACACACCATTTTGATAGTCGTTCACCGCATCGACAATTTCTTGTCGCGTGTTCATAACAAACGGACCATAACGAACCACCGGTTCGTTCAGCGGTGCACCACCAAGAATCAACAATTGTGCTGGCGATGCTGCTGTCGAGATCTGCACGGCACCAGCCGAACGGTCGAACACGACCATCTGCCCCGACACAGCACGCTTGCCATTCACGACGACTTCGCCCTCAAAAACGTGCACGAGTGCCGTGTGAGTTGCGTCCGGTATCCACTCGATTGATTCGTTTGATTGCATAACTGCGTGTGCATATGTCATCGGGCTTGTCGTCTCAACTGGGCCTACAACACCGAGCACCTCACCAGCAACAATTTTGACGAGACCACCGTTTGCAAGTTTGACCTGCGCAAGTTCGTCGGCTTCATACCCTTGGTATCGGGGCGGAATCATCTTGCGATCTGCGCTCAAATTCACCCACAACTGAAAACCGTGCATTCGCCCGCCTAGTGCAAGCATGTCGTCGGTTGGCAATTCGCTGTGAATAACACCTGAGCCTGCCGTCATCCACTGCACGCCACCATTTTTGATAACCGCACGGGTGCCGATCGAATCTTCGTGCACCATCGCACCCGACATTAAATATGTAACGGTCTCAAAACCTCGATGAGGGTGCGACGGCGCGCCAACTGCCTTGTGCGGCGCATAATCAGCCGGCCCCATCTCATCGAGCAACAAAAACGGATCAATGTGGTCGACATATTGCGTCGGAAACGGACGGCGAACTTTGAACCCACCACCCTCGACTGTCGACTGCGAATCAATTATTTGAATTATTTTTCGCTGACCAACACTCATGTTCTCACTCTAACGAGCGCACACGCGAGCTAAGGCAAGTTAACGCGGGCTAACGCAAACCGACCTGAGCCAAACGAACGACGACTGGTTCGCCGGTCACTTGCGCTGTTGTGCTTTCGGCGGCTTGCTTGGCGTGATAGCTCGAACGTGTTAACGGACTTGCTTCAACATGCTTTATGCCAAGTTTCACGCCGAACTTTGCATAATAGTCAAACTCTTGCGGATCAGCCCAGCGTGCAACTGGCAAGTGCGCGATCGAAGGCCGCAAATATTGACCGATGGTCACGATCTGAACACCAACTGCTGCGAGGTCGATCAATGTTGCTTCGACTTCTGCTTTTGTTTCACCAAGACCAAGCATGAAACCAGATTTCGTCACTAGACCCGCCGCATTTGCGCGAGCCAAAACCGAAAGGCTTCGTGCATAACCGGCAGACGGGCGCACTTTGCGCTGCAGCCTGGCGACCGTCTCAATATTGTGATTTAGAACATCTGGACGCTCAGCGAACAAAGTTTCAAGGGCGTCGGTGCCTTTTGCATCTGAGATGAGTGTTTCAACGCGAGTTGATGGCGACGCGATTCGAATTTCGCGAATGCACTGCGCGACATGAGCCATGCCACCATCGACAAGATCATCACGTGCAACCATGGTCAGCACAGCGTGTTCAAGTTTCATTTTGGCAACTGCTTGTGCGACGCGAATCGGCTCATTTGCGTCTGGCGCCAGTGGTTTGCGCGTGTCAATCAAACAAAAACCGCATGCACGTGTGCAACGCTCGCCAAGCACCATCATCGTGGCCGTGCCATCTGCCCAACACTCTGAAAGATTCGGGCAACCAGCCTCTTCGCAGACAGTAACGAGGTTCAAGTCGCGCAAAGTTTTTTTCGTCGCCAAAACTTCTGGCCCGTGATTGACATGGGGTCGCAGCCACTCGGGTTTGCGCGCCGAAATCTGCAGGTTCGCACCCGTTGCAGCGCTCGGCACTGCGGTCGCATCAAGCGACCAAGCAACATCGTGACGATCTAACTCGCCACCGGCAAAACGCTGTGCCGCAAGCACGCTGACGACATCGGCAACTTGTCGCACCGTCAAATCGAAACCAAGTTCATGAAGCGAGGTAACACCATGTTCTGAAATGCCACACGGCACGATGTGTTCGCGCATAAAAGCCAGATCGGTCGAGACATTTAGGGCGAAACCGTGCATTGTTCGTCCGCGTGAAACTCGCACACCAATCGCGCAAATCTTTTTTGGCTCGTGACTTTGCAAATCAACCCACACACCTGGATAGCCGGCAAGTCGACCGACATTTTGAACGCCGAGATGCACAAGCGTGTCGATAACCAGTTGTTCGACATTAGAAACATATGCCTGCATGTCGGCGGGGCCATTAGCGCCATGCTTTGGCGCCAGATTCAAAATCGGATAAACAACTAGTTGCCCTGGACCGTGATATGTGATGTCGCCACCACGATTGACTTTGACGAGTTCTGCACCGACTTTCGCCGGGTCACACTTCAAGTTTTTTTCTAAGTCGGCGTTAGGACCATATGTAAAAACATGTTGATGCTCGAGCATCAACAAGTGTTGCCGCGACGAATGTTTGAACATCGCGCTTTGCACAGCAAGCGCTTCGTGATACGGCACCTTGCCGAGCCAGCGAACATTCAATTTCGACGCGACGTCAGATTTTTCGCGCGACACGATTTAGATCTCCGCTGACCAGTCCTGTGTTTCAAGAACGCGTTTGACTTTTGACAAGAACCCTGCGGCATATGCACCGTCAAATGCGCGGTGGTCCCAACTCATTGCCAAGTTGCCAACTGGATGAATCGCAATGCTCTCAGAGCCGTCTGACAATCGGGCGACAACTGGTTTTCGAACAATTGC
>RFMT01000092.1 GCA_009927565.1 Acidimicrobiia bacterium | reverse complement strand
GCTTCGTGCAGCCGGCGCCGCAGACGCAGAAGTTGTCGCTGCTGTAACCGGTGACGACGAAGACAACTTGGTTGTTTCACTGTTGGCAAAACAAGAGTTTGGCGCGCCACGTGTGATCGCGCGCGTGAATAATCCGAAGAATCATTGGATGTTCAACGAGATGTGGGGCATCGACATCGCAGTTTCTACGCCGCACTTGATTACGAGTCTTGTTCAAGAAGCAGTTTCGGTTGGCGACTTCGTAAAACTTATGGATTTCAAAGGCGGCAAAGCCGAACTTGCCGAAGTTACTTTGGCCGATGCGTCACCTGCATGCGACAAGACTTTGAAAGAGTTGAAGTTTCCGCGAAGTTCGACCGTGGTGGCGATTGTGCGCGACCAAGTTGTTTTGGTGCCCGAGAGTGACACGATTTTGCGCGCTGGCGACGAAGTAATGGTGTTGATCACCGAAGACACCGAAGCAGCGATTCAAAAAATACTTATTGGTTAAGCAATCACCCGAGAAGGGTGTATGCCGGATTCAAAATTACGGTCCGTCCACCGTCGCGGTGTGGCACACCATCAACCATGATGCATTTGCCATGATCGACACCTGGAATGTTGCGTCGGCCGCTGAAAATTACTGTTACTTCGCCCGTGCCATCGCTGATCACGAGTTCGACGGCGGGCACACCGCTGCGAGGTTTAATGCGCATCCGCTTGATTTCTCCGGCAAGTTTTGTGCGGGTACGAACTTTTGAGTCGGCGATTTTCACAAAGTCGTATTCTTTGAAGCGCTCGCAAAGTCGCTCTGAATCGATCTCAAGATTGTCGGCAGTCAGTCGCTTGCCAAAAGACCGAATGCCCATTAGCTCGAGGCCAGTCTTGCTAATTCTTGGTCTAACTCTTCATCTGAGAGCACGCCGATTCTTGACGTTACCGTGCCGTCTTTGGCGATAAACACCCACGCCGGTTGATAGGGCACATTGAAGCGAGCGAATATTTCGCCCGGTTCGTCGTTGATATTTGTAAACGTAAGACCGTTTTCATTGACGAAATCTTGCATGTCGCCACCGCTGCCATTCCACGCAACACCAGTGATCTGAACTTTGCCTTTAAAAGTTTTATATGCAGCCTCGACCGAGGATGACTCAGATTTACAAGCCCTTCAACCAGGCGCCCAAAACCACAGCGCCAGTGGTTGCGATTGCAGAACTGTCGCACTATCGAAAGTTGCGCCACTAAGAAGGGTCGCGGTGAAGTTTGCGTTGTTGTTTGCGATTTCGTCGCTGGCGTTGTCGTCGTTGTTGCTATTGAGCGATTCAGACTCGTCGGCGACCGTCGAATCGTCGGCGACCATCGAATCGTCGGCGACCGTCGAACCGTCGGGCCCGCAACTTGCGACAAGCAAAAGCGAAAAAACCAAAACTAAATTTCGAGTGAATTTTTTGGGCGAATTCATCTACGTATCAGAGTAATTGCTCGACTCGACTGCACTGTGTTGGGACGAATTCACCTTGTGCGACCTAGTATTTAAAGTCGTGAGCACACGAAAACTGATTTTTGTCTCACTTCTCTGCGGAGTCGCCATTTTGTTGGCAGGCTCAGTGCAACTATTTCTCATGTCACGCTGAGTCTTTGACCAGATATTGACATTGACGGCTACGATTA
>RFMT01000211.1 GCA_009927565.1 Acidimicrobiia bacterium | reverse complement strand
CACCGAAATCTTTGTCGCGAGCCAAGTTCCGCAGCAATCTCGTGAAACCCATCGTCGTGCTTACGCTTTGATCACCACTACCGGTTTCAAATTCTTTGAATACTTCGTCGCTCGGCAAACTAATTGCCTTGCGCACAGTTGTGTTGCGTCGTGGCATCGCACCACCGAGCGCACGACGACGTTCGATCATGTATTGATATTCGACACTGTCAACCGGTGGGCGATAATAGGGTGGGTCTTCGGCTTCGAGATCGGCGTCAGAGATTTCTTCGTTCAAGTGCAAGCGATCGCGCAAGGCCTTTAATTGTGTGTCGGTCATCTTTTTAATTTGATGAGTGGCGTTACGGCCTTCAATGTCGTCGCCGAGTGTCCAACCCTTGACGGTCTTGCACAAAATCGCCGTCGGTCGACCTGAGCCAGTATTTTCGACTGCCGCACGGTATGCGGCATAAAGTTTGCGATAGTCGTGACCACCGCGGGGCAAGTTTTGCAAGTCTTCATCTGAAAGGTGGCTGACCATTTCGCGCAAGCGCGGGTCTGGGCCGAAGAAGTTTTCGCGAATGTAGTTTCCGTCTTCGACTGTGTATCGCTGAAACTCTCCGTCAACAGTCGTATTCATCTTGTTGAGCAATGCGCCTGAAGTGTCGCGTGCCAAGAGTTCATCCCACTTCGAGCCCCAGATCACTTTGATCACGTTCCATCCGGCACCGCGAAATGTCGCCTCGAGTTCTTGAATGATCTTTCCGTTGCCACGCACTGGGCCGTCGAGACGCTGCAAATTGCAGTTCACTACGAACACCAAATTGTCGAGTTGTTCACGCGCGGCAAGCGAAATTGAGCCGAGAGTTTCTGGTTCGTCGCATTCTCCGTCACCCAAGAATGCCCACACGCGACTTGCAGACGTGTCGTCGATCTTGCGGTTCAGCAAATATCTGTTGAAGCGTGCTTGGTATAGCGCGGTCAACGGCCCAAGACCCATCGACACAGTCGGAAACTCCCAGAAGTCTGGCATCAATCGGGGGTGCGGGTAACTCGACAAACCGCGTCCGCCACGACCAATTTCGCGTCTGAACGCGTCGAGGTCGTCTTCGTTGAGTCGGCGCTCTAAAAATGCGCGAGCATAAATACCGGGCGCCGCGTGTCCTTGAAAATAAACGTGGTCACCGGGCGTGCCGCTTTCTTTTCCTTTGAAGAAGTGGTTGAAACCAATTTCATAGAGACTCGCTGATGAAGCAAATGTCGAAAGGTGACCGCCGATACCTTCGGCCTTGGTGTTTGCGCGCACGACCATGACGGCCGCATTCCAACGAATGTAAGCGCGAATTCTGCGCTCAAGATGTTCGTCGCCCGGAAACCACGGCTCATATTCAGACGAAATGCTGTTGATGTAAGGCGTCGAAACCGTCGCCGGAAAACTCACTTGACTCGCACGTGCACGCTCTAAAAGTCGCGACAACAAATAACGCGCGCGAGTCTTGCCTTGCACTTCGACAACCGCGTCAAGCGAGTCGAGCCACTCTTGGGTTTCGCCTGGGTCGGTATCTGGCAGTTGATGAATTGATCCGTCAAACAGCACGTGTCTATTCTCGCAGATTTTTTCGACACTGCACAGATGTATGTCGCTATTCACCGTAAGTTTGCGTAAGTATTAAAGGAATGTCAATTGTTATCTACACCGATGGCGCATGTTCGGGCAACCCTGGCCCTGGTGGTTGGGCGTGGGCCGTTGCACCTACGGGCGAGCCGAGCGGTTTTGGTCACGAGTCGCAGACCACGAATCAACGGATGGAATTGCTCGCAGTGATCAATGCTTTGCGCACATATTCAGATTTTCGCGAACCGATTGAAATTGTAAGTGACAGCACTTATGTCGTGCATTGTTTTCGTGACAAGTGGTGGATGGGTTGGCAACGACGCGGATGGAAAAACTCGCAACGTCAACCGGTTGCAAATCGCGACCTATGGGAGCCGCTCATCGAGCTAGTCAACAGTCGCGACGATATTTCTTTCACTTGGGTCAAAGCACACAATGGCGACCCGATGAATGAACTTGTTGATCAACTTGCAGTTGCTGCGTCGCTCGGCGCTGGTTGAGGCTGACAACCGCAAGTCTTCAAGAGTCCAAGTTGCCCGCATTCGCGCAACTTGCGTAGTCTGCATTCATGGACATTAAAGGCGTAAGCGCGATAGTTACAGGTGGAGCATCAGGTATCGGCGCAGCGGTGGCGCGAATGTTGGCCGCACGCGGTGCAAAAGTAGTTGTCGCCGATCTTCAAGAAGAAAAAGGCAATTCACTCGCCAAAGAAATCGGTGGCGCATTTTGCAAGGTTGATGTCACCAACACTCAAGACATCATCAACGCAACCGAGATGGCAAAGTCGATGGGCCCGGTTCGTGTGCTCGTCAATTCAGCGGGCATTGGTTGGGCGCAACGCACGGTCGGCAAAGACGGCACGTACGAGTCGGCGGCAAACCTCGACGCTTTCAAAAAGTAATCGCGATCAACTTGGTTGGTTCGTTCGATTGCATTCGTATTGTTGGCACAGCGATGAGCACAACTGAGCCGCTCGCCAATGGTGAGCGCGGTGCAATCGTCAACATTGCATCCGTTGCTGCTTACGACGGTCAAATCGGTCAGGCGTCTTATTCGGCTTCAAAAGGTGGAGTAGTCGGCATGACTTTGCCGATCGCGCGCGATCTTTCGGCAATCGGCGTTCGCGTTAACACAGTTGCGCCAGGTTTGATCGACACACCTATTTATGGTCAGGGCGAAGCCAGTGAAAACTTCAAAGCGAATCTTGAAAAAGGTGTGTTGTTTCCACATCGACTTGGCGCGCCAGAAGAACTTGCGTCAATGGTTGTCGAGTGCGTCACGAATAGTTATATGAATGCCGAGTCGATTCGTGTCGATGGTGGCATTCGCATGCCGCCTAAGTGACGAATCGATAATTTGCGTGGCTAGTAACCACGTTCTCCATCGTCATCCCTTTACACCTTTCGACGAGGCACCGCCCGTTGAGGCAATGTCGTTTTCGGCAATGCCGATACCCGAGCAGATTCTGCCGCAACTAGTCGGTGAGAACTTTCGTCACCGACTCGGTACATTTCCCGTCGAGATTTCAAACTGGTTGTTGCGCGACGATGAATTTGACTTGACAGTTCAGCTAAAAAAGAAACTTTTGGCCTCGCGTCGTAATGAAGTCGTCGGTTTGCGGCCAGGCGGCGAAGAAGTTGCTCAAGAAGCCGCCGAACTTGTCGGTCAGTGGGCGGGTGTTGAGTTGGCGTCGAGCGGCATCGATGCACTTGTCGAAGCGAGTTTGCTCGTTGCCGACGATCTGGCTGTTTTGCAACCGGTGAAATCGACAGACGGCAGCCAGCAATTGTTGCTTAACGCAGCAGTTGTGTGTTGCCCGAGTCGCTGGATGTTGGCAGAAAAAATGGGTCAAAATATGCTCGCGATTCATGAACCTGTGGCAAAGTACGCCGATCACGTTGGCGCCGCAGTCGACACATATTTTCAACGCCTGACAGTCGAAAAACCAGTGTGGCGATCGAACTGGATCATTCAAGACCACCCAGCGCTGTTTCAGCCGCAAATTCCGTCGGGGCCGCTTGTGAAAACTCCAGAAGAGTTATGGATTCGTATGGAGCGCCAAACTTTGCGTCGACTGCCTAAGACCGGTGGCATTTTGTTCACAATTCGTGGATATCAACAGCCGCTACCCGAATATCTTTCGCGCAGCAAACAAATTGCTCAAAACATTCGCACCATGCTCGAGCGTCTGCCAGAAGACGTCGCACAATACAAGTCAGTTCTCAAATATCGCCCCGCCATCATGAACTGGATCAACCAATTCTGCTGAGCCCTTGTCTGAGATTTGAAAATTTAAGTCGTGTAGTCGGCGTTGATGCGAATGTAGCCGTCAGTTAGATCGCAGCCCCAGACAGTGCATTCGGCGCTGCCGGTATTGAGCGTGACGTGAATTCGCACAGTATCGCTGCGCATATATTTGCTCAACGCGTCAAGCCCAGACGCGTTGACAAAAGTCGGGTAGACCTCTTGTGTGCCGAACCGAATGACGACTTTTGATTCGTCAATGTCGCGTTCGTCGCTGCATTTGCCAACAGCCATTGCAACTCGACCCCAGTTTGGGTCCGCGCCGTGCACGGCGGTCTTGACCAGTGGTGAATTGACGATTGACTTGGCAACAAGTTTCGCTTGACGCGCATCGCGCGCACCATCAACACAAACTTCGATCAGTTTTTCGGCACCTTCACCATCGCGGGCAACCTGTTTTGTCAACGATAATGCGACTTCGTAAAGCGCCGCCTCAAACGAGGCAACATCAACAGCACCCGCTTTGCCGCTTGCCAAAATTATTGCAGTATCGCTAGTCGATGTGTCTGTGTCGACAGAAACGCAATTAAAAGTTTTATCAATGACGCGCCGAAATATCTGATCAAGCGAAGTCTTATCAATCTCGGCATCAGTAAACATCATCGTGATCAGCGTCGCCATGTTCGGCTCGATCATGCCAACGCCCTTGGCAACACCAACAACTCGAGCCGACGAGCCAGCAACTGTTGCCTCGGCAGTTTTATGCACCGTGTCTGTTGTCATGATGCCGCGAGCAACATCTTCAACAGATGCGTTTTCGAATCTGTTTGTTATCGCTGCCAAGCCAGCGCGAACATTTTGCATTGGATACTGACGGCCGATAACACCCGTCGATGCGATAAGCACGTCTTTTGCCTCGCAACCAATCTTTGCCGCGACGGTTGCGACGACCTCGCGAGCGTTGCTCATGCCTTCGGCACCAGTCGCAACGTTGGCATTTTTCGAAATCACTACGACTGCTCGCGCCGAATTGTCGGCAATGTTTTCTCGGCTGAGAACAACACTTGGCCCTGCAAAACGGCTTTGCGTAAACACGCCAGCCGCAACACTTTCACTTTCGGCAACAACAATCGTCAGATCTTGCGAGTTGTCCTTAATGCCGACATTTGCGACGTAGGCACCAAAACCTTGCGGCAGCTTCACGAACCCAGCCTATTTTTTATCGGCGAAGTATTCAGCCAAATTATCGAGTGTTTTACGAATGTCGCGCTCATTGTTGCGAACATAACCAGCCAACTTGAGCATCAAAGGTGACTTTGACGAACCGTATGAGAATTGCTCTGTCACTATCGAGCCACCCTGCGTCGATTCGATGGTGTAGCGCCAAACATGCCCGCCAAAGTGGCGCCATGCGATCTGCTTGTCTTCAACAAATTCGACAACAGTATTCGTAATTTTGTAGGGCGCACCTTTTTTCATGCTCATTCCGAAAGTTGCATTCAGCGAGAGTCTCTGTGGTGCCGACGACTTTGGTGCGAGCACCGAGCCAGAACCATCAATCACCGAATGCATTGTCGGGTTTGCGAGAAGTTCAAAAATTTGATGCGGCTCGGCAGGCACGAACTTACTCACAGAAACAATCTTGTTTTTCTTGTCGTGAGCGCTCTTGTCGGGTGTCGTCATGGGTTTGATGTTAGGCGAGTGAGGCCAGCACGGCTTCGCCGCAGCGTCGACCCGAGTAAAGCGCACCTTGTATCGACCCTGTGTCGCGATGATCGCCACAAACAAACAAGCCGTTGCCAAGTGAGACTTTTTGTTTCGGATTAAACGGAGGAAGTTGTTCAGGCCCCGCGTGAGTGATGCGGTATGTCTTGATGTGACTCCAGCCGTCGACTTGTGGCCCCCACCATGTCCGTAGTTGGTCTCGCGAGATCGCCTCGAGATCGCCAGTGATAATGCCAGGTAAAGCCGCCACTATTAGATGTTTGCCAGGTGGGGCATAACTTGGCGCAACATTGCTAAGCACTGCGGCGTTTAGAACCGGGCCTTGACCAGTGCCGTCGAGAACCACAAACTTTTCATGTGTTGGGGGTGTGTCGGCCGAGAAATAAACACAGCCGACAACACGTGAAGCAATCTCGTTGGTTCGCAAAAGTTCACTGGCACTCGGCTGATCAGTCGCCACGACAACGGCACTTGTTTCAACTCGTCCGGCGACAGTTGTAACTGCGCCAGATTCAATTCGTGTCGCCCGTGTGTTCAAGAAGATGTTTTCAGTGCCGAGATTCGTCGCCATCTGTTCAGGAATTGCGCTCATGCCATTTGATGGCAACGCACTTTGCCCCTCGCTCAACGATTTGAAAATTATTTCGAACATTCGGCGCGATGTGCGCAACTCAGGGTCAAGTTGAATGCCGCCAAATAATGGGCGAAAGAACCTGTCAATCATCGTCTCTGAAAATCCCAAATCGCGCAGCGCGTCGGTTGTCGAAAGATCGTCACTCTTCAGAATCTTGGGGGCACTGCGATGCATGACTCGCCATCGCAACGCGGCAACGCGCAACTTGTCTGTGAGTGTGCCGACGGGTGCGAAGACTGTCGCTGCTGCACGTCGTGGTTCGCGAAATGGGTCGGTGACAACCGATGATCGACCATCGCGCATCACGAGTGCGCCTGAACTAAACATTTTCAAATTCAGCGCATTCACGTCGATTTGAGTCTTCAATTCGGGATATGCAGTCAGCAAAACTTGAAATCCGCGATCGAGCAAAAAGCCGTCGACTTTGTCGGTGCGCACGCGACCGCCGACGCCGTCTTGTGCCTCGACAACTATTACAGATCTTCCATGACTTTTTATCTGCCGTGCGGCCGCCAGACCCGCCAAGCCCGCACCAACGACAACCGCATCAACGCGCGTTGGCAGTTGAATCATTTGTTGAGCAAAGCGCGCAACGCAACATCAATCGTCGAGTGCGAAAACAAAAAACCAGATTTCTGCAACTCAACTGGCATCACTCGTTGACCAGTGAACAGCAAGGCTTCGGCCAGTTCACTTCCGAGCAATAATTTTGGTCCAAATTTTGGAATCGGCAAAATTGCAGGCCGCTTCAACACCCGAGCCAAAGACTTGGTGAATTCAGCACTGGTAACCGGGTTCGGTGCAGTCAAGTTGACAGCACCTGAAATCTTTGCCGTCAAAAGATGTTCGATCGCGGCAATTTCGTCGTCAAGCGAGATCCAACTTTGCCACTGTCTACCGTTGCCAAACTTGCCACCCAAGCCCAACTTGAATAATGGAAGTTGTTTCTTCAATGCGCCACCCAATGGCGTCAGCACGATGCCGGTTCGCAAGAAAACAGTTCGCACACCGGCATCAATCGCTGGTCTTGCTGCGGCTTCCCATTGTTTGCAAACTTCGGCCAAGAAACTATTGCCATGACTTGACTGTTCGTTTATTTGTTCGTCGCCACGTGCGCCGTAGATGCCAATTGCTGAGCCAGACAAGAACACACTTGGCTTTTGTTGCACTTGGCAATCGTTGTCGCTAGTAGTGACGTGCTCTTCGTGCGACTGTCGAGCAATTCTTGCTTGTACTTTGCTGTCCATCTCCGGTCGCCGATACCTGCGCCCGACAAGTGAATTACCGCATCGCACCCCTCAAGCACGGCAACATCTAGTTGACCTGCGCTCGGGTTCCATTGACTTTCGTTTGCTCGTGGTGTGCGCCGAACAAGTTGCATCACCTCGTGGCCGTGTTTACGCAGGCTTGCAACGAGTGGTTGACCGATTAGACCACTTGCGCCAGAAACAATGATTTTCATATAGCGGCAATGCTAGTTACTCAATAACGATCGGCACCGAGGTAACAACAGTATTTTTGCGATAGAGCAATCGTGCTTTAATCGCCAACGCTGACTGGTTGTGCAACCACTGCGACCGAATTGCTGTCACAAATTCGGGTATGACGACGGTGATTATGTCGTCGCTGTCTTCGTTATCGATGCGATTGATGTGCGTCAGAATCGTGTCGGTCAAGTTTCTGAAGTCGTCGGTAATGGTTTCGAGTTCTACGGTCATGCCGTATTTTTCCCAGTCGTCGGCGAGTTTTATCTTTTCTTCTGGTGAACCAACGACTGAGAGAGCCAAAAGTTTGTCAGGTCGCAAACTCTCCGCGTATTTGACGGCTTGCAGAACACCTTTGTTCACTGAACCAACCAGAACCAGAACTGTGTGCGTGCGTCGCGGTGCGACATAGCCCTCTTCGATTCGCAAAAATGATCGCACTCGCGCGTAGTGGCGATTGACAGCCAAGAAAATTAACATCATCGTCGGAATAATCACTGCCGGAATCCATGCGCCGTCGGTGAACTTAACAGTTACGACAATCCCTGCGACGAAAAATGTCGTTACTGAACCTATGGCATTTACGCCAATATGCAGTCTCCATTTATCTTCACGATGTTTATAGTGATGCACACACATACCTGCTTGGCTCAGAGTGAACCCGGTAAATACTCCAACTGCATATAACGGTATTAGTGCGTTTACCATTCCGCCGAACGCAATAATCAATCCGATTGACGCAACACTTAAAAAAATCACGCCATTTGAAAAAACCAGACGGTCTCCGCGATTCTTTAATTGTCGCGGAAGATAGTTATCTATTGCGATTATGGAACAAAGCCGCGGAAAATCTGCGTATGCGGTATTCGCAGCCAAGATCAGAATTGCGAAAGTCGCAAACTGAGTACTAAAGAAGAAGATGTTTCGTCCGCCATAAACCTGTTCTGCAAGTTGAGCAAGAACAGTGTTTGGGATCATTCCCTCGTGGTCTTTAACTGGTTGCAAATGCTGAGCTAAAACACTCAAACCAAAAAAACAAGAGCCAAGAATTACCGCCATCCAAATCAAGGTTGTGCTGGCATTTCGCGATTCTGGTTTTTTGAATGCTGGCACACCGTTAGAAACCGCTTCAACGCCAGTCAATGCAACTGCACCAGAAGAAAAAGCTTTCAAGAAATAAAATACCGTCACTGAACCTTGCATTTCAAGAAGATGCTTTGCTTCACCCGTATGTTCAATTGGGGGCATGTTTTGCACGAATACTCTGTAGAGGCCAACCACTATTAAGGTGATGAGACTTAAGACATAAAAATATGTTGGTGGTGCAAATAGCGCACCTGATTCTTTTAGTCCACGCAAGTTTGCGACCATCATCAGGAGAACGAATCCAATGCACATCTGCACTCGATATGGAGATAGTCCATTAAATGCCGAAATAATTGCTGCAACTCCACCTGCTACCGAAACACAAACCGTGAGTATGTAATCAATTAGAAGCGAAGCACCTGCAACCATACTTGGGTATGCGCCAAGGTTTTCTTTGGAGACGATGTAAGCGCCACCACCACTTGGATACGCGTATATGGTCTGGCGGTAGCTAATTACGACGATTGTCAAAAGTGCGACAACAATCAAAGAAATCGGCACAAGCATTGAATACGCACTCATACCAACTGCGGCAAGCGAAAGGAAAACGATCAAGATTTCTTCGGTCGCATATGCGGTGCTTGAAATTGCATCACTCGCAAAAACTGGTAGAGCAACCTTTTTCGAAAGTCGTTGGTGCCGATCTTCTGAACTGGCAATCGGTTTGCCAACAAAGAAGCGTTTTAGCGCAGACGGAGAAATCACCATTTCGGTCTTCTATCCTCGCACAACTGCCAGTATTTGACGCAGTCATTGACGTAGGCTGAACTACGTGCATGTTGTGATTGTTGGTTGCGGGCGTGTGGGTTCGACTCTCGCATTAAGCCTTATTTCTTCAGGTCATAGTGTTGCCGTTGTTGATCGTAAGTCGGATGCGTTTTTCGCCTTCGCGACAATTTTGCTGGTCAAACAATCACCGGCATCGGCTTCGATCGAGATGTTCTCGAGCTTGCTGGCATCAAAAAAGCCAGTGCGGTTGCTGCTGTTACAAATGGTGATAACTCAAATATTTTGGTCGCTCGTGTTGCGCGCGAAAGTTTCGGCATTGAGAACGTAGTTGCTCGAATTTCAGACCCCAAGCGTGCCGAAATTTATGAACGTCTTGGCATCGCGACAGTGGCCACGGTGAAGTGGACATCAGACCGAATTCTGCGTCGAATTCTGCCTGACCTTCCTGCAGTTGAGTGGACAGACCCGAGTTCATCAGTAGTTCTTGTTGAACGCACTCTGCCCGACAGTTTGGTTGGAGAAAAAATTCTTGAGATCGAGATAAAAGATGCACGCATTTCTGCGTTGCGCCGTTGAGCGCAGCGGTCATCCCAATTCAAAGACGCTCGTTCAACAAGGTGATATTGCGTATTTCACGGTTGAAAAAGATTCTGTCAACTCACTAGACGAGTTTTTGAAGCGAGGTCGCTGATGAAAGTTGTTGTCGCTGGTGGTGGCAGTGTTGGTCGATTCACAGCCGAGCAACTTGTTGCTGCCGGCCACGATGTTGTCGTTGTCGAAAACGATCGCGCAGTCGTGCGCAATTACGGCAAAGAAGAAGAAGCCAAGGGCGTGCGATGGCATCTCGGCGATGCATGCGATGTCGAAGT
>RFMT01000275.1 GCA_009927565.1 Acidimicrobiia bacterium | reverse complement strand
GCGGTATAGGTACCCCGAAATATCGCTGCCGACTGACGAGCCAGTCGCCATTGAGCCCGTCAACCCAGTTTGCGTATCGATGTTGCATGAAGTCGGGGTGCCACGTAAGTTCGTCGCCACGCGAAAGCAATTTTGAGCGCAACTTCTCGTCGCGTCCCCCGTTGCGGATATACCACTGCCGACTTGTCACAATCTCGAGCGGTCGGTCACCTTTTTCATAAAACTTGACTGGGTGCGTTATCGCCCGTGGTTCTTCGGTGAGTTCGCCGGTTTCACGCAACATTTCGACCGTCAAAGTTTGCGCTTGCTTCACAGACTTGCCTGCGAGCCTTGCATATTGCCCTTGTGCGTGCGCCGACATTACTTCTGGTGCTTGCACAACGAATCTGCCATCACGGCCAATTGTTGGTCGAGTTGCGAGATTGAGTTCGCGCCACCAAATCACGTCAGTGAGATCACCGAACGTGCAAACCATCGCAATACCCGAACCTTTGTCAGGTTGTGCAAGTGGGTGAGGGTGCACCGGTACTTCGACACCAAAAATCGGAGTCAGAGCATTCTTGCCGAACAAATGCTTATAACGAGCATCGTCAGGGTGGGCAACAAGTCCGACGCACGCGGCGATTAATTCTGGGCGAGTGCTCTCGACGATTATCGCTTTGCTTTCGTCGGCGGCCTCGCGAAATTTAAGTTTGTGAAAAGCACCAGGTCGCTCGCGATCTTCAAGTTCGGCCTGCGCTACTGCAGTGCCAAAGTCGACATCCCAAAGCGTCGGCGCTTCTTGTGTGTATGCCTCACCGCGTTCAAGGTTTCGTAGAAACGCGCTCTGCGCTGTACGCCGCGCGTGTTCACTGATCGTCGTGTAGAGCAAACTCCAGTCGACTGAAAGACCAAGTCGACGAAACAAATCTTCAAAAACTTTTTCGTCTTGTGCGGTTAGTTCATCGCACAACTCAATGAAGTTCGGTCGTGACACTGGCACTGGCTTTGCATCTTTTGGTGGATCACCCCGAAACGGTGGCTCAAAACCTTTGACATATTTCAGAGATGGGTCACACGAGACACCATAAAAATTTTGTACGCGGCGCTCGGTTGGCAAACCGTTGTCATCCCATCCCATCGGATAAAAAACAGACTTGCCGCGCATGCGCCAAAATCGCGCCAAAGTGTCGGTGTGTGTATACGAAAACACGTGACCCATATGTAATGAACCGCTGACTGTGGGTGGGGGCGTATCAATCGAAAAAATGTCCTCACGTTTTGCTGTGCGATCGAAGCGGTAGACGCCATCTTGCTCCCATTTTTTTACGAATCGAGCCTCGACTCCATCGATCGTCGGCTTCTCGGGTACGCGTGACATGACGAAATAACGGTACTCGCCTAGCCTTAGAGATTGTGTTGAATTTGTATGACACTGCGACCTCGCAGATACGCCCGCTCAGACAACGCGTGCCTGGTCAACTCAGTATTTACCTTTGCGGGCCGACCGTTTACGGCCCACCGCACATCGGCCATGGACGAGCGACTCTTGTATACGACATTTTGCGTCGCTATCTCGAATGGACGGGTGTCGCAGTGCGTCTTGTTTCAAACATCACCGACATCGATGACAAAATTATTGACCGAGCGACTCGTGAAAATCGCCCCTGGCTAGACATTGCACAAAAGTGTGAGCACGTCTGGTTCGAGTCGATGGCGCGCTTGGGTGTGAAGCGACCCACCGATGTGCCTCGAGCAACCGAATATGTCGAGCAGATTGTTGGTTTGATAGCAAATCTCGTAGCCAAAGACGCTGCCTACCGCACGGACGACGGTATATATATGAATACTGGTGTCGTCTCCGACTATGGCTTACTGGCGCACCAAAGCCTTGACGAAATGCTCACGGGCGGTGGCGATCGCAACGTGTTTGGTGCCGATCAGAAAAAACATCCGGCCGATTTTGTGTTGTGGAAGTTTTCAAAACCAGGCGAGCCAGCGTGGCCGTCGCCGTGGGGTGATGGTCGACCAGGTTGGCACAGCGAGTGTGTTGTGATGAGTCTTGAATTACTGGGCGAAGGTTTTGATCTGCACTGCGGTGGTGCTGACTTGCGATTTCCACATCACGAAAACGAACGTGCACAAGCAGTTGCGCTCGGCAAAGACTTTGCGCATCATTGGATGCATAACGGTTTCGTTGTCGATACCGAAGGCGAAAAAATGTCCAAGAGTTTGGGTAACGTCACTAACTTGCCCGATTTGTTAGACCGTTACGATGCGCGCGCTTATCGAATGTTGTTGTTGCAAACTCATTATCGCTCGCCAGTTAAAGTCGGTCTTGACAACATCGACGCCTCAGTCAACGCCCTTGCCGGTATCGACTCGTTTGCTGCTCGCACTAGTTCGTTGACTGCAACACCAGACGTTGCAACACTTGATGCATTTCGTGCGGCGATGAACGACGACTTGAACACGCCCGTGGCGATGGGCGTGTTGTTTGACGCCGTGCGCCGCGCCAA
>RFMT01000407.1 GCA_009927565.1 Acidimicrobiia bacterium | reverse complement strand
TTGCAGTTGACGCGGGCGATACTCAAAACGCCGCGAGCGTGGCGTCGGCCGTGCGCGAAATGTGCATCGCAGTTGGTTTGCAACTCGATGTTGCTAAAAAAGTTGACGCTGATGCGCAGGCAAAAGCCGTCGCACTCGATGCAGCCCGCGCGGCAAAAGACTTCGCCACGGCCGACAAATTGCGTGCCGAACTGCAATCACTGGGCTATCTCGTCGAAACCACCAAGGCTGGCACGACGCTTCGTCGCGGATAACTTGTAGCCATGGCCGAATTCTCACTCTCGCTCAACGACGATCAACTGCAACTCAAAGATTGGGTTCATCAGTTCGCTGTTGACACGATTCGCCCCGCCGCCCACGAGTGGGACGAACGCGAAGAGTTTCCGTGGCCAGTTGTTCAAGAAGCCGCCAAAATCGGCCTCTACGGTCTCGACTTCATCATGAATGCAATGAGTGACCCGACAGGTCTGACGATGGTTGTTGCCATCGAAGAATTGTTCTGGGGCGATGCCGGCATCGGCATGGCGATAATGGGTTCAGGTCTTGCGGCGGCGGGCATCGCCGGCAACGGCACACCAGAACAAATGATGGAGTGGGTGCCGCAGTGTTATGGCACAGCCGATGATGTGAAACTTGGTGCATTCTGCGTGAGTGAACCCGATGCAGGCAGCGATGTTTCAAATTTGCGCACGCGAGCCGTTTATGACGAAGCGAGTGACGAGTGGGTCTTGAACGGCACAAAAGCATGGATAACCAACGGTGGCATCGCTGATGTTCACGTTGTAGTTGCCGCCGTAGACCCCGAACTCAAAGGTCGTGGTCAAGCAAGTTTCATCGTGCCACCAAAAACAAAGGGTCTCAGTCAAGGACAGAAATATCAAAAGCATGGCATTCGCGCCAGTCACACTGCCGAAGTCGTGCTCGAAGATGTTCGTGTTCCGGGTCGATGCTTGTTGGGTGGTAAAGAAAAACTCGATGCCAAACTTGCTCGCTATCGCGAGGGCACTTCGAGTGGCAAACAACCGGCAATGGCCACCTTCGAAGCAACTCGACCTGCAGTTGGTGCGCAAGCACTTGGCATTGCTCGCGCCGCTTACGAATTTGCACTTGATTATGCCAAAGAGCGAAAAGCCTTCGGCAAGCCGATCATCATGCATCAAGCAATTGCTTTCAAACTTGCCAACATGATTACCGAAATCGATGCAGCACGCTTGTTGATTTGGCGCGCTTCATGGCTTGCAAAAAACGGTGGCTACAAAAATGCCGAAGGTTCGCAAAGCAAGTATTACGCCTCAGAGATGTCAGTGCGCGTTACCGAAGATGCAATTCAAATTTTGGGTGGCTACGGCTACACACGTGAATATCCAGTCGAACGCTGGCACCGCGACGCGAAGATTCACACCATCTTCGAGGGCACCTCGGAGATCCAGCAGCTGGTGATCGCCCGCGCAATCTCGGGTCTGCGTATCGAATAGCCTTGCCGTGACGCAGGAATCGCCACGCTGTTGAGTGGGTAGAATTGTGACATGAGCGAATCGCCAGCAACTGTCGACGAGATGTATCTCGAAGGTCTTGCTATGAAGCGTGCTCAGATCCGCCGGGATTGCCCTGAAATCAGCAATGAGTCTGTCGAAAAGATGCTTCAAGACTGGATTGCGAATCGCCCCATGGACTCCCCAGGTCGAGTGCGTTTCGCTTGACTCTCGTTTCAGCAGCCACGCATGTGTTGGCTGCGCTTCGTCAAGTAAATGTCAAAGGTTGCATCGTCGGCGGACTCGCTGTTTCAACCCGATGCGACCCTCGTTTCACCCGAGACGTGGATATCGCCGTCGCTGTTGACACAGACGAACATGCTGAAGAGTTAATTCACGTATTGGCCTCACATGGTTTAAGAATGGTCGGACTTGTTGAACAAGAGGCCGTGGGGCGTTTAGCCATGGTTCGGCTCTCGACCGAGGACGGCCTGAGTGTTGATCTCTTAATTGCTTCATCTGGCATTGAGACCGAAGTTGTCGAGAAAGCCGAACCACTCGAGGTAGTGCAAGGTGTCTTGTTGCCTGTGGCCCGCATCGGTCATCTCATCGCATTGAAGTTGTTGTCGGTGGCGCCTGGACGGGAAACTGATGTTGCCGACTTAAGAAATCTTGCTGCTGTCGCCACGCAAGAAGAGTGGAACTTAGCGAGCGAGGCGGTTGCGCAAATCCAAGAACGTGGTTTTGCAAGGGGACGTACGCTTGACTCTGAGTTGCACACACTTCGCAATCCCATTATTTGACACCAAGATTCGCACGTCTTTCGAGGGCACATCACAGATTTATCAACTGGTAATCGCTCGTGCAATCACGGGCGTGCGTGAGTAATAAGATTTCATCACGATGTCGGGTACAACTTCGAGCGGTCAAACTTGGGAAGAGAGATATTCAGAAAAAGAGTTTGCGTTCGGCACAGAGCCAAACGATTTTTTAGTTGAAGTTGCCAGCAAAATAACAAATGGCGACACGCTAGTTTTGGGCGACGGCGAGGGACGCAACGGTGTCTATCTGGCTTCATTAGGTCATCGAGTCGTTACCGTTGACTTGAGCCCGGCAGGTGTCAAGAAATCACAACAGTTGGCCATAGAGCGAGACGTTGAAATTGATGCTCAGGTCGGCGACTTAAAATACTTCGATCTAGGTATTGCTAAGTGGGATTGCATTGTTTCTATTTTTTGTCACCTCCCTTTTGCATTGAGAACAGATGTACATCAACGAGTCAAGACTGCACTTCGACCTGGAGGCCAATTTGTTCTTGAGGCATACAACAAAGCAAACATCGGTCGAGGTGTTGGTGGGCCACAAATTACAGAATTGACCGTTGAATTGTCAGAACTTGAAGAGCAATTTGCTGGATATAAATTTTGGGTAAATCGATCTATCGAGCGAAACATAGTGGAAGGCAAGTATCACAATGGCATGAGTTCAACGACCCAATTCGTTGCCGTGAAACCAATCGCATAGACAACAAATGCGACCGACGACCCCATTTCAATCGGCGCTTGAGAAGGTAAATAACGGCACGAAGCCTGAGGTGGTTGCCGCCGAACTAGTTGCCTCGATGACAATCGACGAGAAAATCAACTGCCTTGATGGTGCCGTGCCGTTTTGGGTTGGCATTAAAGACATCACAACAGGCGGCTATCACAGTCGTCCGTTTAGGGCAGCCAAAGTTGAACGACTCGGCATTCCTGGTTTTCATTTTTCAGATGGTCCTCGCGGCGTAGTTGTGGGCGAGGCGACTGCATTTCCGGTGTCAATGGCGCGTGGCGCGACATTTGACCCTGAACTTGAAGAGCGAGTCGGAGATGCCATCGGAAAAGAACTTCGCACTATCGGTGCAGACCTATACGGCGGTATTTGCGTAAACCTGTTGCGTCATCCAGCCTGGGGGCGAGCACAAGAAACTTATGGCGAAGACCCACATCATGTTGGTGAAATGGGTGCCGGCCTAACTCGTGGTGCGCAACGCCATGTGATGGCAACTCTCAAACACTTTGCACTCAACTCAATGGAGAACGCGCGTTTTGGTGTCGACGTGACGGTCGACGAACGTACTTTGCACGAGGTTTATCTGCCTCACTTCAAACGCATCGTTGATGAAGGTGTCGCATGTGTAATGACTGCATACAACTCGGTTAATGGCGAGTGGTGTAGTCAAAACGAAGCACTACTAGCCGAAATTTTGCGCGGAGAATGGGGTTTTGCGGGGTTTGTTATCTCGGACTGGATCTTCGGTGTGCGAGACGGTGTGAAATCGCTGCAAGCAGGTCTTGATGTCGAAATGCCATATCGAATGATTCGCAATGCACCGATCGTTGCCGCGCTCACAGAAGGTCTGATCACTGAAGAACTTGTTGCCAGTGCAGTGACCCGCACGATTGCCACGATGTTGAAGTTCAACGTTGGCAAGTTACCTCTGCTCGATCGCTCGGTTGTTCTGTGCAAAGAACACTTGGTTCTTAGCCAAGAAGTAGCCGAGAAGTCAATGGTGTTGCTGAAAAATGACAGCGTTAGTGGCGACAAATCTTTGCCGCTTGAACTGAAATCTGGATCAAAGATCGCGATATTTGGTCGCCTTGCGGCGGCACGAAACATCGGTGACGGTGGAAGTAGCGATGTAATGGCACCAAATGTCGTCACGCCCTTAGTTGGTATCCGCGAGCACTTCTCAAATTGTGAAGTTGTTTACGATCCTGGCCTGAGCTTCGAAGAGCAAATGCAAGTAGCAAAGAAATCAGACGTTGCGATTGTGGTTGTCGGCTACACCAAAGAAGAAGAAGGCGAATTCATCGGCGACTCCGAAGACACGGTCGACATGGTCAAACAAATTCCGCGGCAAGACGACCCAGTTTTGGCCGGCGAATACGAAAAATACATGCGCGATAATCACTACTTCGCACCAGATGAATTGCGAATCAAATCTCGCAACGGCACTTTTTCGATTGGTGGTGACCGAGATTCAATTCGGCTACTTGACGAAGATGTGCAAATGATTCGTGCCGTTGCCAAAGTTCAACCGCGAACAATTGTCGTGATTGTGGCTGGCAGCGCGGTCGTCATGTCAGAGTGGATCAACGACGTGCCGGCAGTTCTAATGAGTTGGTATAGCGGTATCAATGGTGGTCGGGCACTAGCAAATATTTTGTCTGGTGCGGTAAACCCTTCGGGGCGCTTGCCATTCGTAATACCCAAAGATGAATCGCATCTGCCATTTTTTGATCGCAATGCCAAAAAAATTACTTACGACTATTGGCACGGTCAATGGAAACTCGACCGAGACGGCAACACGGCGATGTTTCCATTCGGTTTCGGGTGCAGCTATACCCAGTTTTCTATTTCGTCGCCAGAAATTGAGACAACCGAATTAATCAAATTTAGATGCGAAGTCAGCAACACTGGTTCGCTAGATGGTGCAACCGTGGTGCAGGTGTACGCGGGGTTGAAAGACTCCGAAGTCGAACGCCCGAAGCGAAGGCTGGTGGCATTTAAACGCGTTGTGCTTCGTGCTGGCGAAACAAAGCAAGTTGAGTGCCAAACGTCGTTGCAGAGTTTGGCAACTCGCAATACAAAAACTCACAGTTGGTTCGTCGAAGACGGACTATGGAATTTTGAAATCGCTCAATTTTCAGGCGACCCGATGGCGCTGCTCCTCGAATTCTCAATTCGCAAACGAATCGATTTATAAATATCTAATCGACCTCGGCAATTGACTGAGCGATCATTACTTCAGTGGCTTTAAATAAAGCGACAACTCGAGAACCAGGCGCCAAAGATAAGTCATTTGCGGCTTCACGAGTGATTGTTGCGGTAATTGTTTGTTTAGGTTCGAGCGACAGATAAACCGTCGAGAGCGTGTCACCATGGCGCACCTTTGCAACTTCGGCTCGCAGTTGGTTTCGTGCGCTGACTTGAAACTGTTTTCGTTTTTCAGTGCTTGGTGCTTTATTGACGCCTTCGAGTTCGTC
>RFMT01000288.1 GCA_009927565.1 Acidimicrobiia bacterium | reverse complement strand
CGACAAGTACGATAGATGACATGAGTCATGCCGAGTCTGATGACTTGACTAACAACGCGAAAATGCCAAGGTGGGTTCCAAAGGCGATTTTGTTGTTTTGGGTTGGTTTTATCGCCACCCTTGTTGTTCGCGAGCTGTTTCATCAGTTGACGAACTTCTTCATTTTGCTTCTTATCTCCCTGTTTTTTGCCTTGGCGATCGAACCGGCTGTAAATCGCCTCGCGGCTCGTGGCTGGTCTCGCGGTTCAGCGACGGGCTTAATGCTTGTCAGTGTTTTTGTCGCCGTTGCTTCTTTTGGGGCTGCCATAGGCACTTTGGTGGCGACCCAAGCTCAAGACCTTTACGACAATCGTGAGCAGTATGTAACCGACACTGTCGAGTTTCTCAACGAAAATCTCGGTACCTCGATTAATGCGCAAGATTGGGTCGAATCAATCAGTGATCCAAATGGTTCGGTGCAGAACTTTTTTGAAAATCAACAAGATCGAGTTGTGGATGTTTCACTTGGTGCTTTGAGCGGGCTACTGCAAGTATTTTCGATTACTTTGTTCGCGTTCTATTTGATTGCCGACGGGCCTCGTCTACGTCGGTCGATTTGCAGTCGGCTTAGTGCTGAAAAACAAAAAACTGTTCTTGCCGTGTGGAACTTAGCTGTTCAAAAGACAGGTGGATATATTTACTCGCGCGCTCTGCTTGCAGTCGTGTCGGCGTTTTTCCACTGGATCGTCTTTGAAGTCATCGGAACGCCAGCACCGGTTGCACTTGCTGTTTGGGTTGGGTTGGTTTCGCAGTTCTTACCAGTCGTGGGCACCTACCTTGCAGGCGTGCTACCAATTTTGTTGGCGTTTCTAGATTCGCCAGTCAAGGCTCTAATAGTTGTCATATTTATTGCGGTCTATCAACAATTAGAAAATTTTCTATTGGCCCCAAAGATCACAGCACAAACGCTCGAGCTGCATGCGGCCGTTGCTTTTGGTGCCGCGATTGCCGGTGGCGCGATACTTGGACCGATCGGTGCTGTCTTGGCGTTGCCGTTTGCAGCCATGGTGCAGGGCATTGTTAGTAACTGGGGAAGTCGCTTTGAGATTATCGATGATCCACTTGTCGGAGTGCCTGCTAAAAGGTCATCAAAAAAGAGAAGTTTTTTCAAAAAATAAAATGACAAGACTTAGTCGAATTTTCTTTGCAATCTTTTGCGTCGCAGTTTCGTTAGTGTCAGGCACGGTTGCGATTGCGGCGACCAACGATTCGACTACGACAACAACTCCACAATCAAGCGTGACCACAGTTGCAGATTTGAATTCGTCAACTTCAACAACATCGACGATCGTGCCAGCGCCAACTGCAGCCGAAGTCGCATCGCAGTATCCAACCCGTGCCTTGAGGTTTCCGCCGTACTCGCGCTTGAATCCTCCACAGTTGCCCAATAAATCTGGCGTTGGACGGAGAGTCATTTATAAAAATAGTTTGCAGTGGGTGTGGGTTGTTGATTCGCAAAACAACATCGTTCGCACGATGCCTGTCTCGGGTCGACGTGGTGTGCCCAATCCCGGAGAATACAAAGTCAAAAGTCAGTCATTGCGTTCGTACAGTCTCGACTTTGACGGCGTGTGGTTTAACAACATGACTCGTTTCGCGTTAGGTCCGGCAGGTGGAAACATCGGCTTTCACGCAATACCAACCAAAGAAGGCAAGGTTTTGCAAACCGAAGACCAACTCGGCACTTTTCAGGGCAGTGGTTGCATACGCATGAGCCAGGACGACGCAAAATATATTTACAATTTTGCAAAACCTGGTACGAAAGTAGTTGTCTTGCCCTAAGGGTTTGGGTTAGAAACGGGCGAGTTCGGTTTTTAACAAGTCGAGACCCAAGTTGCCGAGGTCAAGCGCGTATGCGTGCCAAGCACGTAAGTCAAAATTCGCGCCATGTTTGCGTTTTGCATCTTCACGCAATGACAACCAAACTCTTTCGCCGAGTTTGTATGAGATCGCCTGGGCAGGCCAGCCCAAATAACGATTGATTTCAGACTTGTTGAATTCGTCATCGCTTGAAGAGCGTGCCGACAAAAATTCGAGCGCCAACTCTGGAGTCCACGCTTCACCTCCATGCCACTTTGAATCTTTTGGAATCGCAAATTCGCAATGCATGCCAATGTCAACGACGATTCGCGCAGCTCGAAATGCTTGCGCATACAGATAGCCGAGCCGGTATTCGGGTCTGCCCAAGAAACCCAATTCATCCATTAATCGTTCGGCATAAAGTGCCCAACCTTCGCCGTGTCCACTGACGAATTCGTTGCGCTGAAAACGTGAGAGTTTTTCTGAATTGACCGTCGCCATACCGATTTGCAAGTGGTGACCAGGCACGCCCTCGTGATATGCGGTCGTAGGTTCACTCCAAAGTGGAAATCTTTTGCGACCATTTGCTGGGTACCAAGTGCGACCTGGTCTTACAAGGTCTTCGCTTGGCGGTGTGTAATACATCGCGGCTGCACCGCCAGGTGGAGAGATCATTGCCTCAACACGATGGATTTCTTTTGGAATGTCGAAATGATTCTCGCGAATCAAAAAAGACATCGCATCATCCATCAACTTTTGCAGCCACTCACGCAGATTTTCTTCGCCTTCGATGCTGTGCTTTGAGTCGGTGTCAAGGAAATGGCGAACTTCGTCAAGGGTCGCATTCGTGTTTATCTCTTTTGCCGTTTTTGCAAGTTCGGCGTCAAGGCGCGAAACTTCGGCGAGTCCCCACTCGTATGCCTCTTTCGCATCCACGTTCATGCCCATAAACCGCCGGCGGGCAAGTGCATGTCGTTCTGGTCCAACGCCATTGCGCGGGTCGGCAACTGGGGCATATGTATGGCGCAAAAACTTTGCCGTTTCGGCCATCGAGTTCGAGGCGTCGATCGCGGCTCGCTTTAATTTTTCTAATGGCGCGCCATCTACCGATTTCGCGCTTTCGGCAAATTGAGTGAAGAAACCAGGTGAAGTTGGTGTACCTGCCCAGGTTTCGAGTTGTTCTGCCACAACGATTGCCTGGCGACGTGGTGCCACTACTTTTCGCGAGATGCCAAGAGCCCAACTCTCGCGCATGCCAGCAAACGCGGTCGGAACCGCTTGCATTCTTTCTGCAATGGTCTGCCAATTTTCGGAGGTGGCAGTAGGCATCAAGTCGAAGATCGCCCGTGCCGAGTCGACGTCGCCTGCAATAACACGTATCGATCGCAGGTGTTCGCCTGCATCGTATTCGAGTGTCGACATCTCGAGTGAGTTTCGCAATACTCCAGCGGCGAGGCGATCTCGGTCTGCAGTTATATCGAGTGAATTCAACTTGTTCAAAGTTGAACGAGTTATTTCGTGGCGTTTTTCGTGACCCCGTGGACTGAAGTCAGTCATCTCGTGGTCGTGTCCAGCAATGCCGAGCGCAGTCGCAAGGCCGGGGTCGCTTTCGGCAAGTTGTTCGATGTACTGATCCGAAAGTTGATAGACAGGAGAAAGTTTTTCAGGAGTTTGCGATGAAGTCATGGCTTTACCCTAGGCAGTTTTCATGCAAGGCTCAAAGTGTGTCGAATCGGAAGATTGCTTTGATTACCGGTGCTTCCTCGGGAATCGGTCGCGAATTTGCCACATTTCTGGCAAAAAGTGGATACGACATAATCGCAGTTGCGCGTCGACGCGAACTTCTTGAGTCGCTAGCCAGCGAAATTCAAGTTTTCGGCACACACACGAAAGTTGTTGTTGCCGATCTAAGCACAGGTGTTGGCGTCAAAAGTGTGATTGACGAAGCTAGCAATGTTGATTTTTTGGTTTTAAACGCGGGCATCACTAGGGCCGCTCGAGTTGGTGCGACATCGGGCGATGAGATTGCAAGACTCAACACATTATTAGCAACTGGTGTCGTTGATGTTTGCGAAGCAATAGTGCCCAAGATGATGCAACGCAAGATGGGCAAGGTCGTAATCATCTCGAGTATTGCTGCGTTTACACCAATGCCAAAGTCGGCGCTTTACGCCGCGGCAAAGAGTTATGTGACTTCTTATGGTCGAAGTTTGAATCTTGAAGTTCGCAAATCTGGTGTGCAGGTTTGTGTTGTATGCCCTGGTTATGTGCGAACTGAGTTGCACCAGCAGGCTGGGCTCACTCATTTGCGCGAACGGGTGCCGAATTGGCTTTGGATTAATCCAGAAGATGTCGTCGAGGCGGCGCTACGCGGTTTGCACAAGAACAAGAGTGTCGTCGTGCCCGGTGCTGTTTATCGGTTAGCGCGACCATTTTTGAGTTCAACTCTGGCTCAGTGGATCTGGCGGCGCACGACCAAACGCTATTAATTCGTGCTTTTGTCGCGTAGGTGTCGACCAACATAAGCGATGACAATTTCGTTTGTGGTCGTGTCGTGGTAGAAGTGAATTCGCGCATCGCCACAACGAATATGGGGCTTTGCTAGCACGTTGACGCCCTTCCATTCGATCGCATAGTCCTGTGCGTACCGGTTCTCGGCCTCATCGCTAATTGACGCGGCAAAGTTGCTCAGTTGTTGGTTGCAATAGATATTAAAAACATTTGGAGCAAAATCACCTCGTTGTAATCGCGCTGCCAGGTTGTTGAGCTCGACCAAGTTTGAATAAACGCGACGACCGTTAATCAACTCTGAATTTCTTGCCGACTCAAGGGCCCTGGTGTGAAATACAAGGTTTGTAAGGTTTTTTGCGGCGTATTCAATCGCGTCAGAGACCTTGTTGAGATAACTTTTGTCTTCTTTCATTCCTAAGAAAGTCGTGAGTTGATCGTAAGCCCAGTCACGTTCTTCGGTCTTTCTTGCACTCAACATGTCGGTGAGTGTCGCATTTTCTTTTAGTCCGGCATTTTCTTCGATCAACTCGCGGTTAACACGGCGCAACTCGTCTAGTTCGGACGCCGTGTTCGTGCCAGAAGTTTGGCTAGTCGCAGTCATTTCTGGTTTCTGAAGATGATCTAGCGCCCGCCTTTTTGGAGGCGTAAGAATGAGCGTGGCAAGTGAGCCGATCGAGGCGGCAATCAATTGTTTGACGAGTTCGTCATCGTCAAGTTGAAAAAAGTTTTCTGTTTCTGCACCACGCGGCCAAACGACCGTGATTCGGTCTGGCGAAATGATACGAGCGCCATGCAAACCAGTGAATGATTCTTCGGCAACGTGTGACGAGACATGGGCAACATGGGCGATGCCCGCGAGTTGCATCGCTGTGTTCGCATTGGTTATCGCGCGAGGTTTGCCGACAATTGTTTCGATGACGATCGGCAGTCGTCGGCCGGGTGCTTCGGCAAGTGCGGCAAGTGACTGACCTCCGAGTTTGTCGTTGGCGATGATGATTTTCGGGCTGATGATTTGTCCGGCATCGCGTGTCTTGAACAGTTCTACAATTTCGACGACGAGTTTATTGAGTCGAGGTTCTGGGCGGTCGATCGTTCTGCGAGGCAAGAGAGCGGACTTTGTTGGTCGCAGAGATCTTCGTAGATCAAAATAGAGTTCGTTCTTTGAGGTCATCAAGGTCGCTGTGGTGCCGCGCGCGGCCGCTTGCCGCGGGTCTTGCTCGAGCACATCAACGCGAAAAATTGGGTCATGAGTATCGTGTCGAATTGTCACTGGGGTTGAGTTTGTTCGCTTCTCATGGGGATGGACATCGTCAAGCCAACGAAATACTGCATCAATTGCGGCTTGTCGCAAATCTTTGTTTGGTGTCGCAATCGAAAAGCCGTAAGTCGTGATCACGGCATGAACGCTACCAATAGACGATTTGTGACAGATTTGCTGAACTAATGTGAAAAAGTGTCAATAACGACGATTGTTGGCTTTTTCGCGACCGGCACATCGATTGCATTCGTTTGGCCACAGGTTGTTCGAGTTTTCGCGAAGAACTCAACCGAAGGTATCTCACCTTATTCGTTTTTGCAGGGCTGTAGTGGCTCGCTGATGTGGACAATTTATGGACTCAACAAACCTGAAGGTCAAGTTGCTCTTTCTAATGGGCTATTAGTCGTCGCACTCTCTTCGATTTTGTATGTTTGTGTCAAACACAAGAAAATTTCATGGTTGATTCCTGTATCTACACTTATTGCAGTTTTCGTCGTCGGATCTTTGATCGCCAACTTTTCGATCACGCTGATGGGTTGGTGCACAGTCGCAATCGGCGCACCCGCGATCATTCCGCAAGTGGTGCGTGTATATCGCACAGAACATCTCTACGGTGTGTCGGCAGCAATGTATGGATTGTTGTCGTTTTGTTGCTTGACGTGGCTTATCTACGGCGCAATGATCGACGACTGGTTTGTGTCGCTACCTAACATCATCGGCACGCTCGGCGCATTTTATATTTGGGTTCGCGCAGTCAAATCGCACAAAAAATTTCAAGCGCCAATTGAGACGCCAGCAAACTAGTTCAGTTTGAGTGTTGTTGCGACTTCTCCGCAACGAGGATGTCGTACGGTCAGAACAACCTCAGTGCCGCTATCTGCCCTCACAACCCACGAATGCATTAGTCGATCGGGGGTGCCGTCTGACATCGCGCCACCGTTCAACAAAAACATTGAGCGCCCAGCAAGTTGACCAACTTTTTCTTTTGCTGCACAGCCAATAGTCTGTGCCCCCGAGACTTCGACCGTAATTGGCAAAACAATTTTGTGGTCGTGGGCCAGTTTCGTCACTTCGGTGCCGAGCCAACCCGTGTTGGCAACGCCGAGTTCAACGCGCCAGGTGTCGTTTCCCAGTGACTCTGCCTTTGTGTGCTTGATTTCAAGCCGTGGCGATGCCATCGCCTGATACACGGCGACTTCGGCGTGAGCCGCGATTTCGGCGCGCAACTTTGATGAAGGTGCGTTTGTCCAGATGCGAAACGCATCAGCACCACCAAGTTCGACTTTGCCCAGTTGTGGGTGATCAAACTTGTACCACTTCACGTAACTATCTGGTGCATGAGTGTCTGACCATCGACACACAGCGAGATCTTGCTCGACAGTTGGTCCGACGTACCAAATGTCGGTTGATGAGTGTTCGCCAGTGGCGTGATACACGGCATCCCAAAATTCAGTTGTCCATGAATAGACCCCGAGATGGTCATATGCCCAGTCATCGCCGGCACCACCCATCACCGAAGATTTATCCCATGTGAGATCTTCGAAGACTGAGTGAACTGGATACGTAGTCAGTGGTGTCGAGTGCTTGCCAAACTCATTGAAGATGAATAAGTCGACGGGTGGTAATTGCGAATCGGGTTTGCTGCTGCTCGGGCGCAACATGAAACCACCTGCCGTGTGGAACGCGTTGTAGCCGCAAACATTTGGTCGCGCTTTGACGGCGCGCACCAACGAATCGGTTTCTGGTTCTGAAAGAGGATGATCTCCCGAGCCGAGAACACTGACACCCCAACCAGCAGGAAAGTTTCTGTTTAGGTCAAGACCGGCTGGGTCGCGCGGTTGATCAATCGTGAAGCCGTCAAAGTTTTCGATCAAGCCTTCTTGAATCAGTCTGTAACGAGTAGTGCCGCGTGGCGCGCCGAGTGGGCCGACTGGCACCATGACGCGGGAGTCTTGTTTGTGTTCAATCCATCCGCCATCAGGGTCGGCGATGCGCATCGTCAAGATTCGTCCGTCACCGTCGATGTCTTGTGGGTGAAGGCCCGGCCACAAGTGACCGTCGCGCCACGGCCACGGTCGCACGCTCGAGCGGTGAAATAGTGGTCTGTCGGAAAGCGCATCTTCAACACCGTCGGGGTTGACGCGTGGGGCAATATAAAAAGTTCTTGTGCGCAACGCTTCAACAACTGTTTCGTCGCGCGCGTTAAATTTTTCGACAAGATCTTGGATTATGTACAGCGCTGCTGCGCCGCCCGTGACTTCAGTGGCGTGAATGTTCGCGTCAATCCAGTGCGCGGGTTTTGTGTTGTGCGCGCCATCTGTCGTGTCGGTAATCGTCGCGAGCATCAGGTCACGGCCTTTGTGCGACTTGCCATATGATTCGACGCTTACAAGTTTGGGATACTTCGTCGCTATCGCATTTAGCCACGCAACCATTTCGTCATATCGCAAGAACCGATCAAACTCATAACCATTAATTGTCATGCTGTAAAACTAGTGCGCTACATCGGCGCTGCGTAAACGGCGAGTAATCTTTGGTTGATGTCATCGGCGCCAAACTCTGCAGTCGAGCCTGAGTCTGTATCTTCAAATATGGCAAAACCCGAGCGGATGTTGGCCGGCTTTCCTTGGGTGAGTGCGATCGTTCTTTACACCTTGTCTTGGGGCTGGCCTCTTCTTCGCCCCAACACCCTCTACTGGGACGACTGGGAAGGCTATTTCAATAAACCATTGGGTGACGCGTTCAAA
Source organism: Acidimicrobiia bacterium (assembly GCA_009927565.1). Classification (GTDB taxonomy): domain Bacteria; phylum Actinomycetota; class Acidimicrobiia; order Acidimicrobiales; family Ilumatobacteraceae; genus BACL27. The sequence continues at coordinate 3,367 of RFMT01000288.1, read as the reverse complement.
ACAGTAACGAAAATGGGCCGCGCTCCTTGGGCTGGTTTTTCTGAATATGTGTTGCTCAACCTCGGCACCTGGGCCGTCACTTTTTCAACATTTCTGATATTTTTTGCGATTTCACTGATTCTTTTTGAAATTCTGCAGCACGAAACCGCACTATCAGCGAATCACATCAAAATAGTTGTTTTATTGTTTTTGTTATTGCCAGTAATGCAGGCTCGCGTGGCTGTATCAATTTTTGACTATACGACTTCGTATTTTCTGTTTTATTTGGGTTGGTTTGTGTTGGTGCGTTATCGGTCGTCAAAGAGTTTTTTGCTCGCGTGTGTGATTTTGTTTTTGAGTTTCAAGACTCATAGTTTTTATTCTTTATTTGTTGCCGTTTTTACATTTTGGCTGGCTTAATCGTGCGAGTTTGTTGAACCTGAAAAAGTTGAGTCTCGTTCATCTTCAAGTTTTAGGATTGCAATTTTGCCGGTGCTATATGTAATTTCTCGATCATTATTTTGGCCGCCAAATGAAATTGGCAGGACTACCAACAACCAACGAGGGCGGGGGTGTTAGCAGGCTTATGGCCAGTATTGATCGGCTTGGCTGGCTTGTCGATTATCGGCGTGCGAAGACTCAAGAAAAAAAGAACTCCGCTGGGTTTGGTTTTACTGATAGTTGGTTTTTCAATCACGGCACTTGCGCTATTCCCTTATTTTGCAGGAGAGCTTTATGTCGGATACGCAGGTCGTCCGGCATATCTAACAGTTTTCGAGTTTCGAGCTGATTGGCGCAGTCGACATCAGTTGCTTATGCCACTTGGGTTAGCGCTCACCGTTGTTGGCCTAAATGAGTTATTGAAATGGAGAGGTAAGAACATTGTGGTCTCGACGGTCTTAGTGATTTCGGTTGCGCTAAACATGTTTTGGGGCTCGCAATATTTTCTGCAGTCCCACAAACAAGAGCAACTTGTTGAACTTTTCAAAACGACAAAAGACAAAGTTGAGATCGCATCGGTTGAAGATCAAACTAAGCGCTTCAACGGTCGCGAATCTACATTTCGCGGTTACGAGTTAATGGCTTCATGACGCTTGCTGGCATCCCAACTGATCGACCTGGTTGCGATGCTTTGCCATCTGGCTCGGTGTTGACTCTGAAATCTGAAACGTCTTATCTGCAAGCATTAGCGACACGCGATCTGGGTCTTTATTTCGAAATCAAACCCTGCAGCGAAGTTCTTGCGCAAAACAACTAATAATCGCTTGCACTGACTACGATTTCGCTAGGAGGTACGCGACGTGCCACATGTTCCTGTGTTTCAGCACGCAATGGGCAAATGGCGACCTCGTTGGCGCGGGCGTATTCACGCAGTCGCCGTAGCGGTCACGCTGCCGGCTGGCATCATTCTTACTCTCGTCACGCCGAGCGGCTTACCACGGGCGGCAGTGTTCGTATATGTCGCATCTTTACTTGCGCTATTTTCGACATCGGCGTCGTACCACTTGTTCACGCGAACTCAACGCTCGCAACGCACCATGCGCCAACTTGATCACGCGATGGTTACGTACTGATCGCCGGCACATACACTCCGGTTTGTTTGCTCGCACTGCCACGCAATGTCGGCGTTGCATTTTTGATCGGGATTTGGTCTGCTGCGTTTCTTGGTATCGCGCTGAAAATTACATGGCGGGCTCACAAAATTTCGGGCGCAATGTATTTGATAATTGGTTGGGCAGCGCTAGTGATTTTGCCATGGGCTCACCATCGCGCTGGTTTTACAAGTCTTTTCTTGTTCGCACTCGGTGGCATCGTGTTTACCATCGGCGCAATTTTGTTTTACCTACAGCGTCCGCAACTTCGACCGCTTGTGTTTGGCTACCACGAAGTGTGGCATGTGTTCACTGTTGTTGCTGTTGCTCTACAATTTGCCGGCGTTGGCGTTCTGATTGCCCGCGTCGGTTGACGCCGAGCGAAACAATCGTCGCAGGAATAAAGAACGCGCGTCCATGAAACGACACATCATCCCAGTGCTTTGTTGTCATTGGTGCATGCCAGGCGCGAATGCGATAGATCAAAAACAACAGCACGAGAGCGTGCAACGAAATAATTGACCACGCAAAACCCTGCGTGCCGATGATGTCAAGAAACGGCGCAGCAACGAGTGGCCCAATCATGGCGCCGAGGCCATAAAGAGTTACAAGTTGCGATGCAGCAGCCCCCATTTGCTCTGGCGAAACCCAGTCGTTGGTGTACGCACCACCAATTGCGTAAAGCGGAAAACTAAAACCACCGATTGCGAACAACAGAAGTATTGTCCAGTTGTTACCTGTTGGTTGAGTAAGCATGACGGCACTGAGTCCCATGACCGCAAGACAGCACAATAAACCAATAATGCGACGATCTATGTCGTCTGAAGCCGCAGAAATTGGCCAAGTCAGTGCCATGCCGCCAAGTTGAAGCACCGCCACAAGAATGCCAATTCGTCCAATGCTGAGACCGTCACGCGTTGCGTGAATTACTGCCATGCCAAGAACGCCGCCGTGAGCGAGACCAACGAGCAAAATCGTGCCGGCGCCAGTGGGCACAATCTTTGCAAGCTCACGCAAACTGAGATGTAGGTGATTCTCAATTTCAGGCGTTGCTGCTTGTTCGGAAATCGAAATTGGGATTACCGCGAGTGAGGCAACGATCGCCGCAAATGCGAATCCACTGATGTTTCGGGCGTCGAAATTGAAACAAGTAATTGCCCCATGCCCCATGCCCCGATTGTGACGACGTTGTAGATCGCAAGTAATCGACCGCGATAGTGATTTTCTGCCATGCCGTTGAGCCACGATTCGGCGACGACATAGAGGCCAGCCAAACAAAAGCCGGTGCTGATTCGCATGATTAGCCAAATGATGGGCGAGTCGAACAAGCCGGTGACGAGTATTGATGCACTAAGTAATGACGCAAGTGCGGCGTAAACGCGAATGTGCCCAACGCTTCGAAGTGCACGAAGCGAATACCAAGACCCAATCAAAAAGCCCGCGTAGTAGGCGGTGGTGATTCCACCACTGATGATTGTCGGCAGTTTTTCAAGTTCTGCGCGAATGCCAAGCAGTGTGCTGAAACTGCCTGCTGAAATCATCAGAAAAGTTAGACCGGCAAACAGACCCCAAGTCGCCAAGAGAATTGTGCGGCGATTTGCGTTGAGTTGGGGAAAAAACCGCACTCACTTAGTCAAGCATCTGCGGGCGCACTGACTGAGTTATTGCGCGAGACTTGTTTGGCTGTCGTGTTGGTTTTGTGTCGCAAAATGGCTTGAACAAACCGCCCGATAATCAACTAGCCTGACAGCGACTTGGGTCGCTAGCTCAGTTGGTAGAGCGACGGACTTTTAATC